>JBMTJR010000094.1:0-8474 GCA_049438565.1 Kiritimatiellia bacterium | reverse complement strand
GATGCAGGCCTCCATGAGCATGCTTCAGGCGCAGGTCGCGGATCTGGACCTGCCGGATCTGAGCTCCCTGACCGAACTCTTCCGGCATGCCATGAGCGTCACGGTGCGGAACGGATGGGTCACCGAAGTGGAGGGATGGATCGAATTCCCGGCCGAACATGAATAGCTTCTGGGCGGTGGTGCATTTTTTCTGCGCCGCATACATGACCGGCATCATCTGGTTTGTGCAGCGGGTGCAGTATCCGATGCTTCACCTCACGGATGGTCCCCGCGCAAAAGAGGGGCACCGCGAATACACCCGGCGCATGGGGCCGGTCGTGATGCCGGTGATGCTCCTGGAAGTTTTCCTGCAGGGGCGCTGGCTGGTTCAGGAACCCGGACTTCCCGCTTTTGTGGGGGCCGCGCTGCTGGCCACGGTCTGGCTGAGCACTTTTCTGCTTCAGGTCCCCTGCCACCGCAGGCTGGAGCGGAATTTTGATCCGCAGGTGCAGAAATTCCTGGTCCGCAGCAACTGGATCCGGAGCGCGGCCTGGAGTTTGCGGGCGCTCATCACCGGACTCACGCTTCTACCTTGCAGTTAGAAATTTCTCTCTACAAAAGATTGCATTATTTGCAATGTTTTGTAGAGGATTGACTTCATGCAAAGTTCACGTGCTTTTCTAAAGGGGCTGCGTGAGATCGCAAGTGAAGAGCGATACCTCTTCACGCCATCTGATTTGGCAGCCCTTTTGCCGGAAATGTCCGATACGTCGTTCAAGTCCCTCCTGAGCCGTCTGACGTCCAGGGGGGAACTGCTGCGTGTTTGCAGGGGACTCTACCGTCCTGCGTGGATAAACCCCTCCCATGGGTGGACCCTTTATCATGCGGCAGCACGCCTTCGTGCAGGTACTTTCACTTATCTGAGTCTGGAATCCGTCCTCTCTGAGGCAGGATGGATGTCCCAAATTCCTATGCAATCAATTTTTTTAATGACCCGTGGACGCGGTGGCGACATCAACTGCGGTTCACTGGGGCGTATTTGTTTCACCCACACCACCCAGAACCCCGAAGATGTCTGGGAGCATCTGGTTTACGATCCAAAACGTAAACTGTGGGTTGCCACCGCCGAACAGGCACTGCGGGATCTGCGCCGGACCCGACGAAATCTGGACCTGCTTCTTGAGGAGTTCCATGAATCTGTTTGAGCAGTTGACCCGTGAAGCATTACGGAACACGACAGGACTGGGCTCATTACGCCCGGTAGTGGAAAAAGAGCTGTTGCATCATGATATTCTAAGAGAGTTGTCTTCTTTCGGCTCCCTGTCCTCTCTGGTTTTCATGGGAGGGACCTGCCTTCGCGCATGTTACGGGTCCATACGCCTGAGTGAAGATCTCGACTTTTACGGTGGCATAAACTTCCACCGCGACCAGCTTGCTGCCTTTCCACAGCACCTGGAATCTGTATTGATGGAAAAATACGGGCTTAAAGTAGAGGTCCGTATTCCAAAAGCACAGGAGCAAGGAAGTGTGGAGACGTGGAAAGTATCCATACTCACGCGGCCAGACCGGCCGGACCTTCCTGCGCAGCGCATCCACCTCGACATCTGCGCCCTCCCATCCATGAATCCCACGCCCCGCGTTCTGCGCAACCCTTATGGCGTGGAGATGGGGACTTCCGGGCTCATTCTTCAGGCCGCCAGCCGGGAGGAAATTCTCGCGGATAAATTTGTGGCCCTCGCCCTGCGAAGAGGCCGGGTTAAATTCCGCGATCTGTGGGACATCCATTGGTTAACGCAATCGACCGTCTCTCTTCGGCCGCAATGGGTGCTGGAAAAAGCCTCTCTTCGTGGCTACACCCAGGCAGACTTTCTCATCAGGCTCAGGAATCGGCTTCAAAGTTTGCAAGAGAAGTCCGAATACCGTGAGGAGTTTCTTGCAGAGCTTAAAAGGTTCCTTCCCGTTGTGGCCTGGCAGTCCTCTCTGGAGTCTCCGGACTTCTGGCGTTATTTGATCCAATTGCTTTGGGAGCAAAGCGCCCCTGTCTTTTCAAGATCCGAACCGTAGTTTCTGGTCCCCAGCATGGCCTGGAGTTTGCGGGTGCTGCTCTGCGGCGGATGGCTGGCTCAGAGCAGCAGATTGATCAGCGCGTCCACGGACAGTTTCCCGGTTCCCCCGGCCGGACGCGTGTAATCCACAAAGGTCTGTTCCGCAATCGTGCGGCCCTCGATTTGTTTGCAGATCACATAAAAATATCCGCTCACTATATGGGGGGCCTCCACCTCTACCCGGAGAAATTCCCCCTCCATGGTCATACCCACCACATCCTGCATTTCCAGCAGTGAGCCGCCACTGAACAGACGGCGGGTGAGGGCCTGGTCGAAGGCCCGGGAATCCAGATCCGGATTCAGCCGCAGACTGATCTGCTGGGCGTAGGGATCTTTCATGGCCAGCAGCGCACTGGAAAGGTTGCGTCCCAGTTCACTGAAAAGGATCTCCATATCCATGCCCGGATTGGAGACAAACGCCGTGAAAAAAGCCCGCGTCTGCGCAGGGTTGGAGGCATACTCCATGCTTTCTTTTACCCTTCCCACACAGGCTTTCTTGTCCAAAGGGACCTTCTCATCAGGGGTGTAGGCGCATCCCGTGAGCAGGAACAGTGCGAACAGGAAAAAAAGAAAAGACTTCATGATTCCCGAAGTTAGCAACCTACTCCCTCGGGCGCAAGGGTTGAAATCCCATGACATGCCTCATTTTTCAGGATGAAATTGAGGATTCGCCTTCAAGACAGGGGACATTTGAAATTCTTAAGTGAAGAGATGGAATTTCAGACAGGATAACGGGATTGGCAGAATCAAGTCATGGCGCTACTGGTTTTTTCGTGGGAGGCGTACGGTTTGATCAGACGTGAACTGCAACGCAGTGACCCCATCCCAGCCATGGGTGCAACCCATGGAAAACGGGCATTTGAGTTACAAAACCCTGTAGGGGTGGCCCCATATCCCCCACGGCTTTGCGGAGTTGGGGCCATGCCTTCACTTATTTCGTGTTGAAATCCACCCTCCGGTCAAAAAGATTTTCGCCTTTCCTCTTCAAATCCGTAAGCTTTCAAGGGTAGAGACGTTTGGTGAGTATGAAAACCATGACTTTCACATCCGCCCTGATTCTCCTCAGTTTCCTGCCGCTGTCCGGAAAAGAGACCGTCCGGGTCAAAGATCACGAATATCCGGTGCAGTACGAATCCCAGTCGGTGAAATGGCGGCTGCGCGGCACCGAGCACTTCCGCTACAAAGTAGTGTTCTCCGTGTTCACCGCCGCTTATTATAAACAAATCGACGGGAACGGAAAAGTGCTGCGCTTCACCTACACCCGCTCCCTCAAAGCAAAGGATCTGCGGGAGCAGGCCATGAAGACGCTGCGGAATCAGAATTCGGAGCAGACTCTAAAAGAGTTTGAGGAACTGACCGGCCGCATCCAGTCCGCCTACGAGGATGTGAGTGACGGCGATGCCTACACCATCACCGTGATACCCGGTCAGGGCACCTGGCTGCACCGGAACGATCAGGAGGTGTTCTTCACGGAAAATGCCGGATTCGGGGAATGGTATCTGAATATCTGGCTGGGGGATCCGCCTATCTCCGCTGATTTAAAAACCGCACTCACCCAAGGACCGGACTCATGAAAAAACTTCTTCTCCAGCTGGCCGAAGCAGGGAAACTTCCCGATCCGCTGTTGCGGGCCGGGATACGGAACCTGTTGCGGAAACGGCTCAAAAATCTTGCCCGGAATCCCGAGTCCACCGATGAATTCCTCGCCCGGCTGAAAGACGATCCGGTGGCGGTGGAGACCGATGCGGCCAATCAGCAGCATTACGAAGTGCCCACCCGCTTCTTTATGAAAGTGCTCGGGCCGCACATGAAATACAGCTCCTGTATCTGGCCGGAGGGCGTGGAAACCCTTTCCGACGCGGAAGCGGCCATGCTGGATCTCAGCTGCCAGCGCGCGGAGCTGGCCGACCGGATGGACATTCTGGAGCTGGGCTGCGGCTGGGGCTCCCTCACTCTCTGGATGGCCAAACAGTATCCCAACGCCAGAATTCTGGCCGTGAGCAATTCCGCCACCCAGCGGGCACATATTGAAACCCAGGCCTATGACCGGGGTTTCTGCAATGTGGAGGTGAGAACCTGTGATGTGAACGAACTGGATCCGGGCAGAACTTTTGACCGCATTGTCTCTGTGGAGATGTTTGAGCACATGCGCAATCCCGGAAAACTGCTCGACCGGGCGGCGGAATGGCTCAACCCGGGCGGAAAGATCTTTCTCCATGTCTTCACCCACGCCGGAGCCCCGTATTTGTTTCAGGACGAAGGAGATCCGAATGACTGGATGTCCAAATACTTTTTCACCGGAGGCATGATGCCCTCCCCTGATCTGCTGCCCCGCGCCAGCAGACGGCTGGAGCTGGAGGAGGACTGGATCGTGAACGGCATACACTACAGCCGTACGCTTGAAGCCTGGCTGCAACGTCAGGACGCGGCGAAAGAAAAGCTGCTGCCCATTCTGACCAAAGCCTATGGAGAGGAGCAGGCCGGAATCTGGTTTCAACGTTGGCGCATGTTTTGGATGGCCTGTTCAGAGCTTTTCCGCTACAAAAAGGGAGAAGAGTGGCCGGTGCATCATTACCGGCTGAAAAAATCTGAACTTCCATGAGCAAACCAAAAATCGCTGTGGTGGGGGCCGGGGTGGCCGGACTCACCGCCGCCTGGAAACTTCAACATGACGCCGAAGTAAGCGTTTACGAAAAAAACGCCTACATCGGTGGACACACCCGCACCCTCATTTTGCCGGAGGGTCCGGATGCCGGGACCCCTGTGGACACGGGGTTTATTGTCATGAACCACCGGAATTATCCGCATTTCACGGATCTGCTGAAGGAGTGGCAGGTGTATCTGGAGGACAGCGACATGTCCTTCAGTTACCACGAGCAGGAAGGCGGCTATGCGTATGCGGGCACCAGCCTCACTGGAGTGTTTCCCAGTCTGAAACATCTTTTCGACTCCCGTCACTGGAAACTGCTCCGGGAACTCCGCCGCTTTGGAGAGGTGGGAGCGCAGGCGCTGGATGATCACAGTGCGGCCAAAATGACTCTGGGGGAATTTCTCAGCCGTCACGGGTTCTCCGATATTTTCCGCGACCGCTATCTCTATGCCATGGGGGCGGCCATCTGGTCCTCCCCCCCGGAAAGTCTGGGCAATTTCCCGGCGGAACCGTACCTGAATTTTTTTGCCAACCACGGCCTGCTCAGTCTCAAAAACCGTCCGCAGTGGCGGGTGGTCTCCGGCGGAAGCCACTCCTATGTAAAAAAGGCCCTCTCCCGGCTGAAAGCGGACATTCATACCGGAGACAGTCCGGAAAAAATTTTCCGACACCCGGAAGGAGTGGATCTGTGCTTTTCCGACGGTCGGAAAGTCCGGGTGGACCATGTGGTGATCGGTGCGCACGCGGATGAGGCCCTCCGGCTGCTCGGAGATCCTGATCCGGAGGAGAAAACCTTTCTCGGGGCCTGGACCTATCAGGCCAACGAGGTGGTGCTGCACCGCTGGGAGGGCGTGATGCCCGGACCCCGCTCCTGCTGGGCCTCCTGGAACTTTTCCCGGGAGGAGGGATACCACGCCAGCGACCCGGTGAGTGTGAGTTACTGGATGAACCGCCTCCAGAATCTGAAAACTGAACGGAATTATTTCGTCACCCTCAACCGCAAGGGCACAATCCCGGAGCGGGAGGTCATCAACCGCACCGTCCTGCACCATCCCCAGTACGATCAGAAAGCACTGGCGACCCAGCCTTATCTCCACGAACGCAACGGCACCCGGAGGACCTGGCTGGTCGGCAGTTATTTCGGATATGGATTCCATGAGGACGCAGTACGGTCGGCGGTGGAAACCTCGCTGCGGCTCAAGGCGGCGCTCTGATGCATTCGCGGATTTATTCCGGACAGCTTGCGCATGCCCGCCTGCAACCGGTGCCCCATGCTTTCCGGACCGGATTGGGTTTTCTGCAGCTGGATCTGACGGAACTGGAACAGCTGGACCGTGAAATCCCGGGCTTCGGGTTCAACCGCTTCGCCCCCGTGTCCCTGTGCAGCCGACACTATTTGCGGGACGGGAACGACTCCTTTGCCGCAAAACTCGCCCCCTGGGTGGGGAAGCTGGAACTGAACGCTCCGCCTTCCCGGATCAGCCTGGTGACCTGTCCCCGCTGGTGGGGCCGGATTTTCAATCCCGTGAGTTTTTATCTCCTGCGCGACGCGGAGGACGAATGCACCGGGTTGATCGCGGAGGTCAACAACACCTTTGGAGACCGGCACATCTACCCCGTCCGCCTGGAAAAAAAGGATGGCATCTTTCAGTCGGTTCACGACAAAGAATTCCACGTCTCCCCTTTCAACGACATGCAGGGTGCCTACCACTTCAGCGTCCGGGAAGACGGAGATCAGCTCTACATCGGGGTCGATCTCTACAAGGACGGCAAAAAGTTCCTCCTCGCCTGGATGGAGGGAGAGGGGGAAAAACTGACCGGGAAATCCCTGTGGAAACACTATCTGCGCCATCCGCTTCGGCCCTGGCTCACCCTGCCCCGCATTGTCTGGCAGGCGGTCCTTCTGCGCTACCGTCGTAAACTGACCGTCTTCAAACGGCCGGAACCCTCCCATCCCCACACCCTCTTCAGCCGCTCCCAACCGGTCCCCCCAGCGGAACCTCCCGAAGAGGACAAAAAAAATCCCCGGTAAAACCGGGGATTTTCGAATCCGAGCTGAAATCAGAGATTTCCGGGACGCAGAATATCATTGTCCGCTTTGCCGGGATTAATGTTTCTCCAGGTGATGTTCTGATCTTTCATGGTTTCACCGGATCCTCCGATACGGATAATCACCAGACGACGGTCGTCATAGGGAGGTCCTACAATATCACCACTCTGATCCAAACGGGTGGTGCTCGCGGAATCATCCAATTGGTTAATCGATCCAGTGGTTGAGGTCAGGTCAGTGGTTCCGCCCAAATTGCGGGTAATCAGAAAAGGAGTACCGGAATCATCCACACTCAAATCGGCGATTACAGACCATGCGTTGTTGTTCACGCGGAAATCAGTCACATCCCAAACTCCCGGAGAAGTTTCCTCCGCTTTTCCGGGTGCAGTGGGAATCCGGCTACCACCGAAGAAGCTCCAGTTCACACTCAGAATGTCATTGGTCACGAGATAAACAAAATATTCGTTGGAGCTCCCCATATTGAATACTGCTCCGAGATTGTCATCCGTACGGGGAAGAGCCACACTGCTGCCACCGTAAAGTTCCGCCTGCACATCCGCAATTTGCGCAAATACCGATTTGTAAATACTGGAACCGTTCGCAACGAGCTTGGTGGCGTTGGCACTTTCAAGAGCTTTGGTTACCGCCGGCACCAGAATGGCGGCCAGCAGGGCGATGATGGCAATTACCACCAACATTTCGATCAGGGTAAACCCTGTTTTTTTGGTTCGTTGGGTCTTCATAAATTTGTCTCCGTATCTTCGGTTGGTCTGGGTTGTTCCCTGATTCCATCGTTAAAATCAGGCTTATAGTTTAAGCTACACCACCCGAATCGCTTTTGTCAATCGACTTTCTCGGTTTGCCCCAAAGAAATCGGGCCGGATTTCCTGTGTGGCGGGGATTGTGTATCCGGGGGTTTCGGCCTATAGAGCCCCCATGAATTTGATTCCCTCTGTTTTTTTGAAAGCCTGCGCAGAGCAGGATCTCGGGCTTTCCGATGCGACACTCACACAGATGAACGCTTATGTGGAGAGACTCCTGGAAGTTAATCAGCACATGAACCTGACCGCCGTGCGGGAGCCGGAGGGAATCTGGATGCGTCATATCTTTGACAGTCTGCTGCTGCTGCCGGAATTAAAGGCGGATCCCGGTCAGCGCGCTCTGGATCTGGGGAGTGGCGGGGGCTTTCCGGGAATTCCGCTGGCGATTGCGCGTCCGGACATGCAGTGGACCTTGGTGGACTCGGTGCAGAAAAAAGTGCGCTTTTTGCAGGAAGTGGCTGCGGAACTGAATTTGCAGAATGTGCAGGCACACTCCGAAAGAGCGGAAGTGCTGGCACATCTGCCCGCGCATCGGGAACAGTATCATCTGGTGACCGCCCGGGCGGTGGCCCGCCTGCCGGTTCTGCTGGAATACACCATTCCCTTTCTGCGGGTGAACGGATATTTTGCCGCCATGAAAGGCGCCCAGGCCGCCAAAGAACTGAAGGAATCCCGCAGGGCGATTGAACGTCTGTCCGTAAAACTGATGCGCCGGCAGGAACAACCCGGAGGGGGTCAGCTCTTGTGGTTTAAAAAACGACGTCCGACCATGGACAAATATCCCCGGGCGGTCGGGATTCCCTCCCAAAAACCGATTTAAGAGGTCAGTTGGAGGTGCCGCATCCCTGCGGCAGAAAACCGGGCCAGGA
>JBMTJR010000093.1:0-8507 GCA_049438565.1 Kiritimatiellia bacterium | reverse complement strand
CACATGTCCTTCCAGGCGTAGCCATTCCGCCGCAGGGCGCGGAACTGATGAATCAGATAGCGGGCCTGATGGCGTCCGTCCTGCAAGCGCGCCAGCACCGGTTTCACGCCATCGGTCCGCACTGCGCGGAGCTCTTTTTGAAACTGCTCCGGATTGCCGGCGATGCAGCGGTTGGCCACCTGCAGAATTCCCGGCACCGAGCGGTAGTTGGTGACCAGTTTGTACACCTGGGCGCCGGGGAATTTCTCCGGAAAGTCGAGAATGTTCCGGTAGTCGGCCCCCCGCCATCCGTAAATACTCTGAAAGTCGTCTCCCACCACCAGCAGATTTCCGGAGCCGCCGGAAAGCAGATCCACAAAGCGGGACTGCACCGGGTTGGTGTCCTGATACTCATCGACCATGACGTAGCGGAATTTGTGCTGATAGTATTCGCGCGGGCCGGGGTGTTCCTCCAGCAGCCGCACCGCTTCTGAGAGCAGGTCGTCAAAATCGAGGGCGTTGAGCGTTTTTTTCCGTTCCTGATAGGTCTGCTGGATGGCGAGAATGCTCTCCACATCGATATGGTGATCCGCAAAGCGGTCGATCACCAGTTCCCGGATGTCGCCGGCTTTGTTGACCGCGAGGGAAAACAGGCTGAGCAGCACCTGGGGTTTGGGAAATTCTTTGTCGCCCTTGTGTCCGAGTTCCTCGTAGATGGTTTTCATGAGGGAACGCTGATCGTCGGAGTCGAGAATGGTGTAGTCGCTGCGGTATCCGAGTTTTTCAGCGTGCAGACGGAGCATGCGGTTGGCCACATGATGAAAGGTGCCGCCCCACATTCCCTGCAGTGGATCGGCGCCCACCCGTTCGCGGGCGCGCTGCATCATTTCTGCCGCGGCTTTGTTGGTGAAGGTGAGCAGGAGAATGTTCTCTCCGCGCACCCCTTTGTCCACCAGCCAGGCCACGCGGTAGACCAGGGTGCGGGTTTTGCCGGTGCCGGCGGCGGCGATAATCAGCACCGGACCGTCACCGGCCTGCACGGCGGTCCATTGTTCCTGATTGAGTTCGGCGGCAAAATCAATGCGGTTCACAGAAGCCCCCTGTCTTTGGCAAAGTACCAGGCCGCAATGGATTTCCCGTCGGAGATTTTATTTTCGCGGATCATGGACTCCATTTCGCTGCGGGAGAAGGATTCCACGACCAGACGTTCGTCGGCATCCAGTTTGAGGGAGGCCTCCGGGCTCTCCACTTCCGCAAAATACAGTTCGTCCACTTCATCGGTGTAGCCGGGCGAGGGGAGGAAGCGTCCGAGATAGTGCATGGATTTCACCCGGCATCCGGTTTCCTCCAGAAGTTCGCGTTCCCCGGTCACCAGAGCGTCCTCCCCGGCCTCGCGCATCCCGGCCACAATTTCCAGCGAAAGAGATTCCACCGCTTTGCGGTATTGTTTCACCAGCAGGAAATGTCCCTCCGGGTTGCGGGCCAGCACGCCCACACCGCCCATGTGCCGTACGATATCGCGTCGGGAGGACGAACCGTCTCCCAGTTCGACCTCGATGCGTTCCACATCAAATACGATGCCCTGAAGCAGGGTTTGTCTGGATACCGTTTTTTCCTCTAAATTCATGCGCAGGATTACTCCTGCCCGGCGCCGGGTTCGACTCTCTGGATCATGGGTTCGATACTCAGTTTGCGGAAGCGGGCAAACACTTCGGGGAAGTGGAGTTGCGCGCTGAGCATATTGCGGACCTGCGGACT
The DNA here is from genome assembly GCA_049438565.1 of Kiritimatiellia bacterium. Classification (GTDB taxonomy): domain Bacteria; phylum Verrucomicrobiota; class Kiritimatiellia; order SS1-B-03-39; family UBA6053; genus UBA6053. Next base: position 6,770 of record JBMTJR010000093.1, on the reverse strand, counting down.
GAGTTCCGCCGCCTGTTCGGGATTGGGGCTGCGGTCCACCAGCCGGGCCACAAAACTCACGCCGAAGCGGGATTCCACCGGTCCGAGCACTTCGCCAGGGACGGCCGAGCTGACGCTTTCCAGCAGTTCTGGCGGCAGCATGGGCTGATTGGGATTAAGGTTGCGCAGTTCGAAGGGGGGAGGGCTGACCATATTCAGACTATAGCTTTTCAGCGCCTCTTCAAAGGAAGTCCCGTCTGCCACCTGGCTGCGGATGCTTTCGACTACTTCCCCGGCTTTGACTTTCACCGCTTCGCGGGTGTAGAAGTCCCGCGCGGCGGATTCCACGTCGGCCCGGACCTCCTCCAGCGCTGCGGGGCGGGAGGGGATGATTTCCACCAGTTCCATCAAAGCGAAGCCGTTGCCCGCCTCGACCGGTCCGCCGCGTTTGCCCAGATCGCTTTCATCCAGTTTGAACACCGCCTGTTTGAAACCAAAAGAATTGGCGAGGCCCTCCACGGGTTCGCGCATGGAGAAGGGCGGGGGACTGAGAAGCGCCACCCCGGATTCTTCGCGGATGCTTTCCAGACTTTTTCCCGGACGGCCACGACGGGGGGTCATACGGACCGCATAGCTCATTGCGGTTTCTTCGGCCAGTTTTCGGGCCTGCTCCTTCCGCAGGTTTTCGATGATCTGATCTTTGACTTCGTCGAAGGGGATGGGCTCCTGCACGCTGCTTCCCGTCCCGCCCTCTTCGGTTGCGGGTTTGACCACGGAGCGCACATAGAGTTCCGGACGCTGCATGTAGTAGTCCAGCGCGGCCTCAGAGGTGATTTCCGGCACCTGATCTGTAAAATCCTCCGGGTTTACAATCAGATAGTTCACTTTGCGTTTTTCGGGAATCTGGAAACGGGCCTGATTTTCCGCGAAGAAGCTCTGCAGCTGTTCTTCGCTGACCTCTACTTCGTTCTCCAGAATTTCAGGTGTGAGGGCGGCGAATTCCACAGTATAGGAATCGGTCTGACTGGTGGCCCAGCGGTCCACATCAAATCCGGGCACCAGCACATAGGAGGCAATCATGCGCTGAAGATTCTCCAGGGTGATCCCTTCCTGAATGAAGCGGATATAGTCGGTTTCGGTGAGAAAACTACCCCGCAGTCCCTGACGGAAATTCTCCAGGGCCGCCTCGTCGATCTTTCCGTCTTCACCGGCAAAAATGGCGGCAAACTGCTGACGGGCCATTTCGGTGGGCACTTTCAGACCGGCCTTCTCGGCATAGGCCACCATGGCCAGATGATTGAGAGCCATTTCGGTCAGCTGTTCCTCCGGAATACTCTGCCGGGCCTGATTGGCGATCAGCCGGCGGGTCACATCCAGGCGCAGGAAACTGATGTCCTCTCCGTCGACCGTGGCCACCGTGCGTTTGAGCCGTTCGGTCTGCTGGGTGTCTCCCTGGTTGGTGGCAACGCCCCAGCCGACGAAGGTTGTAATGAGAACCCCGAGAAAGATGAGCCACAGGAGTCTGGACTGAATCAGTTTGTGAAAGCGCATGATCATCATAATGGAACCACCTTAAAAAACGTCTGAAAAGAGGGCGCGTACCAAAGCACGAAGCCGGGTTCGGGTCAATACGATTCTGTGGGAACTACGGCCTGGTTCAGGGTTCTGCGGAGTTTTATAACCCCACCGCTTTGAGTGGTTTGTTTTTGTGGAGACAGGAATGTCCCCGATCCAACCGAAGATCCCGCCGTTTTCACTTGTCTTTTTGCGACTCCGGGTGTTAATTCCCGCCTCTTCATTTTTTAATCACCCCCTCAATTTCATGAAAACTGTATATGTAGGAATTCTCGGCCTGGGCACTGTGGGATCGGGCACGGCGGAAACGCTGCTGCGTCAGCGCGGCCTCATTGAGGCGCGCACCGGCATTCCGCTGATCCTGAAAAAGGCGGCGGATCTGAATTTGGACCGGGATTTTGGTTTCGATCTTCCCCGGGAGCTGCTGACCACGGATGCTTATGATGTGATTCAGGATCCGGACATCCGGATTGTGGTTGAACTCATCGGCGGCACCGGGATTGCAAAAAAACTGGTGTTGGATGCCCTGGCGGCCAAAAAATCCGTGGTGACCGCGAACAAGGCGCTGCTGGCGGAACATGGCTCCGAGCTGATGGCGGCGGCGGAGGCCAACGGAGTGGACCTGTTTTTTGAGGCTTCGGTGGCGGGGGGGATTCCGATCATCAAAGCGCTGCGGGAGGGGCTGGTGGCCAATCCGATCACCCGTATCTGCGGGATCATGAACGGGACCTGCAATTATATTCTCACCCGCATGGAGCGGGAGGGCATTCCGTTTGAGGAGGTTCTGAAGGAGGCGCAGGATCTGGGCTATGCGGAGGCGGAGCCCAGTCTGGATGTGGACGGATGGGACACGGCCCACAAGGCGGTGATTCTTTCGCAGATTGCATTCGGCGTGCCGCTGAAGTTGGAAGAGGTCCCGGTGGACGGGATCCGGGGGATCGATCCGGAGGATGTGAAGAATGCCGCCGAACTCGGATACCGGATCAAACTGCTGGCCATGCTGGATCAGAGCGAACAGGGCTATTCCGTGAGTGTGCAGCCGGTGCTGATTCCCAAAGACCACATGCTGAGTAATGTGCACATGAGCTTTAATGCGGTGCTGGTGGACGGGGAAGTGGTGGATCAAACGTTGTATTACGGCCGCGGGGCCGGACGCCTGCCCACCGCATCGGCGGTGGTGGCGGATGTGGTGGATGCGGCCCGCGACCTTTCCGGAGACGCGAACGCCCGGATTCCGCTGAGCTGGAACGCGAATCCGGCTCCGGCCTGGATTCCGCCCGCGGCACGTCTGGAGCGTTCTTATCTGCGGCTTTTCCTGAAGAATGCTCCGGGCTCTCTGGCCAAGGTGGCGGAGAAACTGGGCAACCACGGAATCAGCATTACCTCTCTGGTTCAGCATGAGAATGATGAGGAAGGCGGTTTTATTCCGGTGGTGATCGTGACGCACGAGGCCCGGGTGGGGGATATTCAGGCCGCACTGGCGGAATTGGCGGAGATGCCGCACCTGGTGGAGCCGCGCATGATCCGCTTCCGTCTGGAGGAACTGAAGGGATAAGGGGCTGCCGGCGCTTTTTTCCGCAGCAGACAGAAATGATGAAACGCATAGCGCTCTTGGTGGATGCCGCGGCGGATCTTCCCTATCCGGAACTTCAGGATGAAACCCCGCTGCAGCAGGCCCGGGTTCCTTTTTCGCGCGAGCTGGCGCGGGAGGGCCGTTGCGGGGCACTGCGCCGGATGCGGGCGGAGGCGGATGCCTCGCGGGCGCTGCTGGCGGAGTGCTGCGGACTGAGCGATCCCCAGGCCCGTGAGTTGCGCTGGGGGCCGGTGGCGGCCGCTGCGCTGGGACTGGAGATTTCGCCGGAAACGGTGTATCTGCTGGCGGGCTTTGTCAGCATCGATGATCTGGAGGAGCTGCATCCCGCCCAGGCGTCCACGCTGGAGGAACAGGCACAGTTGCTGTATGAGCTGGAGGGAATTCTCTCCGAGGCGGACGGCGCGGAGGTCCGCCTGATTCCGGTCCAGCTGGGACGTTTTGTGTTGGCGTTGCAGAACCGGGGCGAAGTCTGGCCGCGCTCACGGGTCGAATACGGATATCAGGGTTGGCTGAACCGGCTTCCGCCCCGGATGAAACGTCTGCTGGAGCGGGCGAAATCCGCCCTGGCCGGTCATCCGGTCAACAGCGTGCGGCTCGACCTCGGGGAGGCTCCTCTGGACGGACTGTGGTGCTGGAGCGGAGGGGGGCAGGTGGAAAAACCGCCGCCGCTGCCCTTCCGTCAGGCGCTGGTGAGTCCGGATATTCTGGCCCGGGGGATGTCTCAGCTCTGGGACCGACGTTTTCTCGGGATGGAGAATCCTTACACGCTGAACCGTCCGGATGCGGCCTTTGATGTGTTTGAAATGATGAAACTTCTGGAGGATCAGGATGAAATTCTGGTTTGGATCCCGGCGCCTTTCTCCGGCGGCCGCTTTGAAGGATCTTCAGAAAAGGTTCGACGTTTGGATGCAGTCGACTATTACGTAACCGGTCCGCTGAAGGCAATTCTGGAGGAAATGCAGCCCTCCCGCCTTTTGTTGCTGGCCGCCGGTATCCGTCACCGCGGTCGTCCCGAACGGGGCGCGGCGCCTTTTGTGCTCTGGGGCGAGGGGATTTCGGCAGACGACTGCGGGAGCTGGACAGAGCTGGAGAGTCTTCAGGGTTCTCTGGGAACCCCAAAACTTATTAAATTACTGGAAAAATTCAGGAAAGAGAGATGAAAAAGACCCTTTATGTGCAAAAATTCGGAGGCAGCTCGGTTGCCGATGCGGCCTGTCTTCGCCGGGTGGCGGAGCGGGTGGCCATGAGCCTCCAGGAGGGCCGGAATGTGGTGGTGGTGGTGAGTGCGATGGGCAAAACCACGGACCGGCTGATCGCCATGGCCCGGGAGGTGCATGCCGATCCGAACGACCGCGAATATGATCAGCTGCTGGCCACCGGGGAACAGATCACCATCAGCCTGCTGGCCATGGCGCTGCATCACTGCGGCATCGATGCGGTCTCCATGACCGGGGCCCAGGCCGGAATTCAGACGGATGCGAGTCACACCAAAGCTAAAATCACCTCCATTCAGCCTCTGCGGGTGCAGCAGAGTCTGGAGCAGGGCAAAGTAGTGATCGTGGCGGGTTTTCAGGGCCTGAATCCGGCCCAGGATGTGGCCACGCTCGGGCGGGGCGGCTCGGATCTGACCGCCGTGGCGCTGGCGGCGGCGCTGAAGGCCGACCGCTGTCAGATTTTCACCGATGTCGACGGTGTCTACACCGCGGATCCGCGGGTGGTGCCCGGCGCACGGAAACTGGAGCAGATTGCATTTGATGAGATGCTGGAGCTGGCATCCATGGGCGCCAAAGTCCTGCAGTCCCGCTCTGTGGAATTTGCAAAAAAATATGGGGTGGAACTCGAAGTGCTGACCAGCTTTGAGGTGAAACCCGGAACCCTAGTCAAAGAGGCAGCAAACATGGAAGATGTATTGGTACGCGGCGTGGCCGCAGATAAAAATCAGGCAAAAGTAACCCTGCGCGGCGTACAGGACACGCCGGGCGTGGCCGCCAAGCTGTTCACCCGGGTGGCGGAAGCCGGAATCAATGTCGATGTGATTGTGCAGAACGTCAGCCGCGAGGGACTGACTGATATTTCGTTCACGGTGCCGAAGGATGACCTGGGCAAGGTCAAGGCCTGTGTGCAGAACATTGAGGGCGTCAGCTTTGCCGAGGATCTTTATGATGACGGCATTGCCAAAGTCTCTCTGGTGGGCGTGGGCATGCGCAGTCACACGGGGGTTGCCTCCAAAGTCTTTGCCACCCTGGCCCAGATGGAAGTGAACATTCAGATGATTTCCACCTCGGAAATCCGGGTGTCGGTGGTGATTGACGCGGAGCAGGCCGACGAGGCCACCCGTGCCCTGCATACGGCTTTCGGTCTGGATCAGCCATGAGCACGCCGCTCTGTCTGTATGACACCACCCTGCGGGACGGGGCCCAGGGGAAAGGCATCTCCTTTTCTCCGGGTGGGAAACTCCAGGTGGCAAAACTGCTGGATCAGTTCGGGATTGATCTGATTGAGGGAGGATACGCGGCCAGCAATCCTAAAGATGTGGCCTTTTTCGAGGACGTGAAGGCGCTGGAACTCAAGCACGCCCGGATTGCCGCGTTTGGCAGCACCCGGCGGGCGAAAATTTCCCCGGCGGAGGATCTGGGCTGTAAAGCGCTGATCGCGGCGGATACGCCGGTGTGTACGATTTTCGGCAAATCCTGGACTCTGCATGTGGAGGAGGTGCTGCGCACCACCCGGGAGGAGAATCTGGCCATGATTTCGGAAACCGTGGACTGGCTTTGTCAGCAGGGCCGCGAAGTGGTCTATGATGCGGAGCATTTTTTCGACGGATACCGGGCGGACCCGGATTATGCGCTGTCCACGCTGGCGGCGGCCCGGGATGCCGGGGCCTCTGTGCTGGTTCTCTGCGATACCAACGGCGGGGTGATGCCGCATGAGATTTTCCGCATCACCGGGGAAGTGAAGGCGGCTCTGAATTTTCCCGTCGGGATTCATGCCCACAACGATGGTGGCTGCGGGGTGGCAAACAGTCTGGAGGCGATCCGCGCGGGTGCGGAACACATCCAGGGCACCATCAACGGCTACGGGGAACGCTGCGGCAATGCCGATCTGATTCCGGTGATCGCCAATGCGGCGTTCAAATTCAAGCGGAGCTTTTCCTCCGAACTCCCGCTGGGCAAACTGACCGAACTCTCCCGGCAGATTGACGAAATTGCCAATCAGCGTCCGAATCCCAAATCCCCCTATGTGGGGGAGCACGCCTTTGCCCACAAGGCGGGCATGCATGTGGACGGTGTGCGCAAGAATGCGAGCAGTTTTGAACATATTCCTCCCGATTCGGTGGGCAATGGGCGCCATATTCTGATCTCCGAACTCTCGGGCAGCAGCAATGTGCTCATGAAAATTCTGGATATGGGGCTGCAGGTGGACAAAAGCTCTCCGGAGGTGCGCGAGGTGCTGCACGAACTGGAGCGGCTGGAGAAAGACGGCTATGAATTTGAGGGGGCAGACGCCTCGTTTTACATGCTGGTGCAGAAAGTCCTCAAGAATCACCGCTCCTTTTTTGAAATTGTGGGCTACCGGGTGATCAATGAATTTCGGGCCGGTGAAAAAGATCAGCTCGCCGAGG
>JBMTJR010000092.1:0-8515 GCA_049438565.1 Kiritimatiellia bacterium | reverse complement strand
CAAAGACTATGCAGAAACGCCCCTGAAAATCGTGGCGATTTGCGCCAACTCCGTGGAATCCCATCCTGCGGACGCTCCGGAAAAACTGGCTGAACAGGCCCGGGCCTGCGGATTCAATTTTCCCTATCTCTATGACGCATCCCAGGAAACCGCCAAGGCCTACACCGCCGCCTGCACCCCTGACTTCTTTCTGTTTGATGCGGACCACAAACTGGTTTACCGGGGGCAAATCGACGACAGCCGCCCCGGTTCAGAGCTTCCGGTGACCGCCAAAGACTACCGGGCAGCCATTGATGCAATTCTGGCCGGAGAACTCCCTTCATCCGACCAAAAACCCTCCATCGGCTGCAATATCAAGTGGATCCCGGGCAATGAGCCCGATTATTTCGGCTGAACCGCAGGGCCTGACTCCGGAAGAAAAAGTGATTTATTCTCCGGCTCAAAAAATCCTCACTTATTTTGAACATATTTTTTTAGTCGGTGTTTAATTCAAAAGATCTCCTGTGTCATGAGGTCCTTCTATTCACCCCTACCCCAAAATCGCATGCACCTCTCTCTGAATAAATCATCTATTCTGCGTTTGTTTACCTTCGCCAGCGCCACTGTCTTTCTCAGCTCCTGTCTGGAATCTGACGGTTCTTCAGACTCAAATTCCATCACCAATCCCTTTGCGAGCGAAACGGACACCTCTGTCGAACCGGATCTGAATTTGGGTGCTGCACCTTCACCTGTCGACCCAAAATCTATCCCCGAATCCGGTGTCTTTTCCCCCGATCCTGTTGAAGTTCTCTATCATTTCGTATTTCAGGATGGCACTCAGGTCAAATTCCGGGAGGATCATGCCGACGATTACTGGGGCAACTTCCCGGCGGCCGGATTTGGTCAAATCACCTGGCCCGATGGACGAATTGAAGCCTTTGACGCCAACCGAATCATCCGGCACGGCGGCCAGATTGCTGGAAACATGAAAACGCCGGTCACCACCCTCAGTCACGGACGCCGCCTATACTGGATGGCGGATGCGGAAGAGCGCAAAGATGTCAAAAAAGTGACTATCTTTGAAGACGGATGGAATCCGCTGGTGGAAGGCAGTATGCTCGCTACCCAGGGAAAACTGGGAATCACCTCCCCTCTGGTAGAGACCATCGTCACGGTGGAAAAACGGAAGTAACCGCCCTTTTTTCCATTTTGCCTCAAAATCCAGAAGGATGTTCTGGAGAGGGCTCCCCCGGGAGCCCTCTTTTTTTCTACCCCGGAGGTCTTATTCCCCCCAAAGAAACCGGATAAGCCTGAATTCAAGATTGCTATAGTTGGAACTTTGTCATAGTCTGAGTTCTTAACCCCAAAAGGAGAATAAATCATGATCAAAAATTTGATTCTGAGTGTTTTTGTAATGGTGAGCATGGCCCTTTTCAGTGCCTGCTCCAAACCTGCCGAAGAACCTGCCACCATGGAAGAGGCCGCAGAATCTGCTGAGACCGCCGCAGGCCAGGCCATGGAAGCCACTGAGGCTGCCGCAGGGGAAGCAATGGACAATGCGGAGGAAGTGGTGGAAGACGCGGCGGGAGCCGTGGAGGAAATGGCTGACGACGCAAAATCCGCCGCAGAGGACATGTAATCCCTCTCCAGGCAGTCTAATCCCTGCGCCACGCCCCGGAAAACGGGGCGTGGCTTTTTTGTAGTTTATCCATGCAGAAGGAGAGTTTATATTTCCTCCACTTTGCTCTATAGTCAGAATATGAAAGTTTTTGTTCCTCTCAGTTTTCTTTGGCTTGTTCTCAGTCAGGTCTCCCTGCCGGCACAGGAAACCGAAGTCCGCGATCTTTGGAGACAGAGCAAAGACCCCATGCTTGAAATTGTGGACCTGGAAAATACCCGCGGGGAACTTCCGGAAACCAAATGGCTCTCCCGGGATCAGCAGGATCTCGACCGCGACATCAACCGCCTGCTGGAGGAAGTGGTGGAAGTGATGCAAATCTCCGGACTCACCGAAGCCAGAGAGAAGTACCGTGAGTTCGACCGCCGTATGGACCGGCGGCGGATTGAAATGCGCGAATTGCGCGAGGCCACCCTCTCCGCCGATGAGGAGAAATCTCCACTCGAATTCTATAAAACCACCCGCGCCGAATACGAAGAGGCCATCGAAGCTGTGGAAAAAGATATCGCGGCGCTGAAAGATCAACAGGATCAGGAGGTGTTGCGGATGGTTGAAGCCTACCGCCAAATGGGGCTCAGCCTGAGCGAAGAGCAGGTCCGCTTCTACCACACCTCCGTCTCCGGGGCGGACATGATGGATCTCAGTGCCCTTTTTGACAACGTGAGAATTCTCAATACGCAACTCGAGGAACTCGTCCGCACAAGTCCCGATGACCCGGAAGCCGCCCGCAGATATTACGGAATCCACGTCACCCTGATCCGGGCCATGCGCTACGCTCACGAGCAGGTTCTGGACCGGATTGACCATCTCTACCTCGACCGGATCAACGAACTGGAAAACCAGAATAATGCGCTGATCCGGGAAACCCGTCAACTGATCCGTTTCAGCGAACAGGAACATCTCCCTCTCCTCGAATCCAGCCTGCGGACCCAGGAAGTCACCCGGGAAGCCCTCCAGCTCTACCGTCAGCACCTGCAGCAGGTACGGGCGCAGGTCTATGAGGGGCAGAAAGCGCTGGACCAGCGTTTCAAAGTAGCCATGAATGCCTATCAGACCATTCGCATCGCCGCGACCCTGGCCTTGGAAATGGAGTCCGCCGTCCGCGATCTGCGGGCGTTGCGGAACATGCATCTGCCCGCCCTGGTTCCGCTCAACAACCAGGCGCTGCAGCAGAAGTTTTCCGAGATCACCCGCGAACTGGAGGGAAACTGACCCGGAACCGTTCCCATGAGAAAACAAGTTCTGCTCCTGATTTTTGTCCTAAGCTCCGCGCTCTCTTCGCCCGGGATGATCATTGACGGGTACAGCAGTTCCACCAACGACCGTTTTGCCAAGGACAACGCATTTATCGCCGCCGCCTTCGATCTTTCCGGGGTTGCCATCAGCCAGGACGGCCGCTGGGCCACACTTCTCTCTCCCAATGTTTTCATCACCGCAAATCATTATCCCCCGGGGGTGGGACAGAGCATTACCTTTTACCGGACCAACGATCCCTCGGGACCGAAAATCACCCGCAGTGTCAGCACAGTCCGGCAGCGGATCGGCACGTCAGATCTGCTTCTCTGCACCCTGAATCTGCCGGTTCCGGAGGGATATGCCTTTTACAGCTTCTTCGACCGGTCCACCCTCTCCACACGTGGCTGGCAGTTGTTGGGCGGAAAAGAGGTCTACCATTTCGGGAAATCTCCCGGAAACAGCTTTTCCTCTCCCCTCAATTTGGCCGTGGGAAAAAATGTGATCGATGGGAGAGTCTCGAATCAGGTAGTCGAAAGTCCCGCCGCCAACGGACCGGCGATTCTCTGTGCGCAAAACACCGATCTGGGAAAAATCCCCTTCGAAACCATGGCACAAATTGGCGATTCCGGCGGACCTCTATTCATCGATACTGGAAACAACAGCCTGCAGCTGGCGGGCATCGCCTGGTTCATCACCAGCGCCCCTTCCACCGGGTTCAGTCCGACGGGAGACCACGCAGCGGACATCAACAGTTTTCTCGGCACCCACAGCCTGCCCTATCAGCCGCAGGCCCCCGGAAGCTTTGCCGGCAGCCGTCTGGACGCCAACCAAATCTCGCTGAGCTGGCAGGACCTCTCTGCCGTGGAGAGCGAATATTTTCTGGAGCGGGCGGAAGATCCGGAGGGTCCCTGGACTGCCCTGCCCCTTGTTCCGGCGGATGCGACAGCTTATCTCGACAACAGCGCCCCGTCCGGGGATGTCTATTACCGTCTGCAGGCGCGAAACCAGACTGCATCCGATTCCGTCCTCTGCTCCGTGCTCACCCCCTACAGCCTCTGGGCGGCCGGAATTGACTGGGGAGGCCTCGACGCCAGCCCCACCGGAGATGCCAGCGGAGACGGACTCGAAAATCTGGTTTCCTATGCCTTCGCTCTGGATCCACTCCAGCCCGCGCCCGCCGCCTCTCTCCCCAGTCTGCAAAGTCCGGCCGAAACCCTCGATTACAGCTACCGTCAGAACGCAGCCGCCGCCGACATCCAGTTTGAACTCCAATACAGCGGCAGCCTCCAAGCCCCGGATTGGCAGACGGTCCTCATCGACGGAGAAAGCATCACTCAGGAGGATCTCGGTGCTGACGGTCCGGCCCGGCTCATGCTGATCCGGATGCCTGCCGGTGATTTTCCTGATCCGGTCTTTTTCCGTCTGGAGATTTCTACTTCAGATCCCCCCTGAGCGTAGAAAGAAATGGCTGCGGGGAGTCGGCCTCACACACAGACGATTTCCGCGAACTGCAGAAAACGTCCGAAAGACTGCACCTCAATCCGCTGCTCCTTGCGCCAGCGTCCAATCACATGACGCTCCAGACTGCGGTTGCTGTCGTCCATAATCACCCGGCAATGAGGATTCAGTCTTTCACGCATTACCGGAAACAGACCATAGCGGCCGCTGTCGGTCAGATGACGGGCGGGCCCGTCACAGATCACCAGATTGAATTCAGGACTGTCGCAGGCGGCCGGGATGTCATACCAGTCAAACTGACCGTAAGAGCGGATGGGCGCGTGATGCACGCTGAGATTTTTCAGGCGGTAGCGGTCCACGAGTTGCAGAAGTTTCTGCTGGCAGGCGCGGTCATGCTCGAAAGTATGCACATGATATCCCAGACGGCCTGCGGTCACTGCCAGCAGCAGACTGGAAAGACCACTTCCGCACTCCAGCACATCCCCGTTCGCTTTGACCGCTTTGGTGGCCATGTGCCGGAGATACCCCCGGCTGTTCGGGCGGAAACCCAGCACAGATCCGATCCACTGAAGATCCCCAATCATGTAGGTGGGCGGAGTGCAGGAGGCATCGACAACCTTCAGGGCTGCGATGGCTTCGTCGAGTCTGCTAAGGGGGTCAGGCGAATGAATCCGCATTCTGGCAGGGAGTTGCTTGATAAGTTTGCGTCCTCGACAGTTTTGAGATTTCACCCCGTTTACCTCATGAAAAGTGGTTTGGATTCAGGCGGATTGAACATGACGAACTATAAACAGTTTTTTGAAAAAAGGTTAAGCATAGATTTGGTTAGATTTTGGTTACTGTCCAGAGCAGAATTTTCATTTTGCAAAAAAAATAAAATTTTCCACTTGCCACTTTTGCCGGCAATATAGTAAAAAGCTTTCCCTTCTATGTTTCATGCGGGTGTTGCTTAATGGTAAAGCCCCAGCCTTCCAAGCTGGTCACGCGGGTTCGATTCCCGCCACCCGCTCCAATTTTCCAGATCCAAATCCTCTGAATTTCCAGTTCAGAGGATTTTTCTTTTGCCGCATCAGAACCCATAGCTGGAAGCAACGCTTCTTTCGACTGCGGCCCTGAGACTTCGAAGTGCTGCTTTCCTGGAGCGCAAACCAGCACCTACGGATCAGGCCACTGAAGCAAATCGAAAGAGTGGGGAAAGATCTCCCGCGGAAGTTACTTGCGAATCACGGCCACAAACAGCCAGGCCCAGCCCACAATCAGACTGAGGCCGCCCAGCGGAGTGACGGGACCCAGCAGCGCTCTCGGTCCGATCCCGAGACAGAGCAGGTAAATGGACCCACTGAACAAAAGGGTGCCTGCACTGAGGGCGATGAGTCCGGGTTTGAGGGCGTATCCTTTGTCGGCCAGCAGCACAAACAGGATCAGGGCCAGCGCATGAAACATTTGATACCGGACTCCGGTTTCCCAGGACATGAGCTGATGGGCATCGAGCCGGTCTTTAAGCGCATGGGCACCAAATGCACCCAAAATCACCGCAGTCAGTCCGTAAAAGGAGGCAAAGCTGAGAAAAATTTTCATGCACGCAGGCTCCGGGGAACGGGGGCACTTGTCAAGCACCTCCCTCCCCTTTTTTGGATTCCGGCATGCTCAGCGGTCCAGCTGAAACACCGCGATGCTTCCGCTGACTTCGTAGGAGACAATCAACAGAGCTTTGCTGTTGGCGCTTTGTTCAGCCGGAATAAAACACAGCCCCTCGGGAGCAAGATCGCCGGCAGTGTCAGCCTTGGGGTCGCCATTAAAATCGCGGGTGTTGATATAATCCACAAACACAGGTGCCGCCGGATCACTCAGATCAAAGGCCATGATGCCGCCGATGCGCTCCAGTCCAAGAAACAGCAGCGGAACTCCGTCCACTTCTCCGATCACCAGTCCCTCCGGTTCAGGACCTTTGTCATCGGAGCGGTCATCAAAACTTCCGGTTTCATCGTTGGTGCTGTTGAAGTTTGCGGGCTCCAGTTCCGCCAGTTTGCTCTCCAGCAAATCCCCGCTGTCATACAGCAATTGACCTCTGGCACTCCAGACCGAAAAGGACCGGGCGCCAATGGCGTAGAGTTCATCAAAATCCCCATCGCCGTCCGGATCCCCTTGATGAAATATCACCTGCTTTTCCTTGCCAAAGCGCATCTTTTCTGTATTAAACCGTATATCCGGATATTTGAATATATAACGCAAGGAGCCCTACATGTCAGCCAAATCCCATGTTTTCACCTCAGAATCAGTCACCGAGGGTCATCCCGACAAGGTGTCGGACGGAATTTCAGATGCCGTACTGGACGCCCTGCTCGCGCAGGATCCCCAGAGTCGCGTGGCCTGTGAAACCCTGGTGAACACGGGGCTGGTGGTGCTGGCAGGAGAAATCACCACCAATGCGGTGGTCAATTACGCGGATATCGCCCGGGCCAAAATTCAGGATATCGGATATGTGGGCAACGACCTCGGCTTCGACGCAAACTCCTGTTCGATTATGGTGGCGCTGGACCGTCAATCCCCCGACATCGCGCAGGGAGTCACCGAAGGAACCGGCAAATACAAAGAGCAGGGAGCGGGAGATCAGGGAATGATGTTCGGGTATGCCTGCAATGAGACGCGCGAACTGATGCCGGCTCCGATCATGTATTCGCACAAACTGACCCGGCAAATGACCAAAGTGCGCAAGTCCGGAAAACTCCCCTTTCTGCGCCCCGACGGAAAATCACAGGTCTCTGTGGTTTACGAAAACGGGAAACCTGTATTCATCGACACCATTGTGCTGTCCACCCAGCACAGTCCGGAAGTCAGTCAGAAGACGATCAAGGACAGTCTGATTGCCGAGGTGGTGGAGAAAGTTCTGCCGAAGAATCTGATCTCCAGCAAGACCCGTTATTTGATCAACCCCACCGGAAAATTTGTCGTGGGCGGACCGCAGGGAGACTGCGGACTCACGGGACGGAAAATTATTGTGGACACCTACGGCGGAATGGGACGTCACGGAGGCGGTGCCTTCAGCGGAAAAGATCCCAGCAAAGTGGACCGCTCCGCTGCGTACATGGCCCGTTATGTGGCCAAAAACATTGTCGCGGCCAAACTGGCCACCCGCTGTGAAGTGCAGCTCGCGTACGCGATCGGGTATCCGGAACCGGTTTCTGTACTGGTCGACACTTTCGGAACCGGAACCGTGGACGAGGCAAAACTGGCCAAAGCCGTCCGCAGCGTGTTCGGTCTGAAACCCCGCGAAATCATTGAAGGGCTGGACCTGAAACGTCCGGTGTTTGAACCCACTTCCGCCTACGGTCACTTTGGCCGCAGCAGCAAAAAGGAACTGGAAACTTTCACCTGGGAGCGCACCGACAAAGTGGAGGCTCTCCTCAGCGCTGTCTGAGATGATCCGCGCCTGCATCTTTGATTTTGACGGCGTGCTCGCCGACACCGAGGAGCTGCATTACCACTCCTATCAGAAGGTGCTGGAGCCGCTGGGTGCCGGATTCAGCTGGGAAACCTACCAGCGCGAATACATGGCGTTCGATTCGCGTCAGGCCTTTGCCGCAGCCCTGCGGGCTGCCGGCGTGGAGGCGGCCCCACCAGTTTCCGAACTGCTGGAACAAAAAATGCAGGCGCACGAACGCGCACTGGCAAATCTTGAACTGGAGCCGCTTCCGGGGGCCGTGAAGGCGGTTCACTATGCGGCGGCCCGGGGGCCGGTCGCTCTCTGTACCGGAGCACAGCGACGGGATGTGCTCCCTCTGCTCAACACCTTCGGACTCACGGATCTTTTCACGGCAATCATCACAGCGGATGATGTCCGCATCAGCAAACCGGATCCGGAAAGCTACCGCCTTGCCGCCGAAAGAATCCGAATTCCACCAGCAGAATGTCTGGCCATTGAGGATACACCAGGAGGACTGTGCTCCGCGCGGGGGGCCGGTTGCCGCACCCTCGGCGTGACCACCACCCACACCCGGATGCAGCTCACAGACTTCGCCGATCAGGTGACCGACTCCCTGCTCCACTTCGCGGAAGTTCTGGATTTGATCAGGGACTGAGTTCTGGACACATTTGGGGTCCGGACTTAATTGGAGTCCGGACACATTTTCCGGCTTGCCCGGAAAGTTGTCCGGAATTTCTTTC
>JBMTJR010000091.1:0-8528 GCA_049438565.1 Kiritimatiellia bacterium | reverse complement strand
TTCCAGATTGCCCGCTGTTTCCGGGATGAGGATCTCCGCGCCGACCGGCAGCCGGAATTCACCCAGATCGACGTGGAGATGTCTTTTGTGGATGCGGAGGACCTCTACGGAATTATCGACGGTCTGCTGGCATCCGTGATGGAAGCCTCCGGACATCCGGTACCCGAACTGCCCCTGCCCCGCATCAGCTGGCATGAGGCGATGGACCGTTTCGGTTCGGACAAACCGGATCTGCGCTTCGGCTGGGAACTCAAAAATCTCGCGCCGGTTTTTGAGGGAACCGCCTTCAAAGTGTTTGGAAAAGTGATTGAAGGCGGCGGCGCGGTCAAAGCCATCAACGCCAAAGGACTCGCCGGGGTGCCGATCCGTCAGATTGATGAATGGACGGAGCTGGCAAAATCCCACGGCATGGGCGGACTCGCCTACATCCGGGTGCAGGAGGACGGCAGCTGGAAATCCCCGATCGTGAAATTCTTCTCCGAAGCGGAAATCCAGAGCCTCACTTCCGTGCTCGACATTGAATTCGGAGATCTGGTCCTGTTTGCCGCGTCCGACTCCACGCAGGTGGTCAACGAATTCCTCGGCCGCCTGCGGGTGGAAACCGCCAATCAGGCCGGGATCATTCCCAAGGACCAGTTCAAATTCACCTGGGTCACGGAGTTTCCGCTGTTTGAAAGCAATGAAGCCGGAAGACTGGTTCCCATGCACCACCCCTTCACCTCCCCCCTGCCCGAGGATGCTCATCTGCTGGAAAGCGATCCGGCCAAAGTCCGGGCCGTGGCCTACGACATCGTGCTCAACGGGGTGGAACTCGGCTCCGGCTCCATCCGGATTCACGATCCGGAGCGGCAGGGTCAGATGTTTGATCTGCTGAAAATCTCCGAAGAAGAAAAACAGAGCCGTTTCGGTCATCTGCTCAACGCCCTCTCCTACGGCGCGCCGCCCCACGGCGGGATTGCGCTGGGATTCGACCGGCTGGCTCAGCTCATGGCCGGCGGCAACACCATTCGCGACGTGATCGCCTTCCCCAAAAATCACAAAGGGATCGACCTCATGATGGATGCGCCTTCGCCCGTGGATGCCAAACAGCTGCACGATGTGCACATTCAGCTGGATCTTCCCCCGGAAACCGACGCGTAACCCCGCTCAAAAAGTTCTCCCAGTTTTATGCCACGCGACCTTTCGCATATCCGGAATTTTTCGATCATTGCCCATATCGACCATGGGAAATCGACCTTGGCTGACCGTATTCTGCAGCTCACCAAAGCAGTGAATGAACGGGATATCACCGAACAGATGCTGGATGACATGGATCTGGAACGGGAACGCGGCATCACCATCAAGGCCCACCCCGTCTCCATGTTTTACGACGCCAAAGACGGAAAACGCTACCAGTTCAACCTGATCGACACCCCCGGACACGTCGATTTCTCCTACGAAGTGACCCGCTCCCTGGCCGGCTGTGAAGGCGCGATCCTGGTGGTGGACGCAGCGCAGGGCGTGGAGGCGCAGACCGTGGCCAACGTTATGCTGGCCATGGAGGAGGATCTGGAAATCATCCCGGTCATCAATAAAATCGACCTTCCTAATGCCGACATTCCCGCCGTGAAGCGTCAGGTGGAGGAACTGCTGGCCATTCCCATGGAGGATGCGATTCCGGTCAGTGCCAAAACCGGAGAGAATATTGAAGCCGTGCTGGAGGCGATTGTGGCCAAGGTTCCCCCGCCCACCACGGATGAAAGCGAGGGAACCCGTGCGCTGGTGTTCGACTCTTTCTACGATGCCTACCGCGGTGTGGTCACCTATGTGCGGATGTTTGACGGAGACATCATCCCCCATTGCAAAATTCAGCTGATGGCCACCGGCAAAGAATTCGAGGTGAAAGAGGTGGGCGTGTTCAGTCCCGCCATGCGCAAGCTGGACAAACTTTCCGCCGGGGAAACCGGATACATCATCGCCAACATCAAAGAGTCCTCCGACATCAAAATCGGCGACACCATCACCCGCAAAGACCAGCCGGCCCGGAATCCGCTGGAAGGCTTCCAGGAAGTGCATCCCATGGTGTTCTGCGGACTGTATCCGGTGGACGGTTCCGAGTACGAGAAGCTCAAATACGCGATCGAAAAACTGTCGCTCAACGATGCCTCTTTCAGCTCCATCGCGGAATCCTCTGTGGCGCTGGGATTCGGATTCCGCTGCGGATTTCTGGGACTGCTCCACATGGAGATCATTCAGGAGCGGCTGCGCCGGGAATACGATGTGGACATTATCTCCACCTACCCCGGTGTGGTCTACGAGGTGTACCTCAACAACGGGGAGAAACTGGTGATCGACAATCCCGTTCACCTTCCCGACCCCACCACCATCGATCATATTGAGGAACCCTTCCTGCGCTGCACCATCATCTGTCCCAATGAAATGATCGGCGACCTGATGAATCTCATCCGTGACCGGCGCGGAGACATTTCCCAGACCGAAACCGTGGATGGCGGACGGCTTATTCTCACCGCGCATCTGCCGCTCAACGAAATCGTCATCGATTTTTACGACAAGCTCAAAAGTCTCAGCCGGGGATACGCCAGCTTCGATTACGAATACGAGGGCTACAAAGAAAATGATCTGGTGAAAATGGAAATCCTGGTCCACGGCGAACCGGTGGACGCCTTTGCGGCGATTGTTCACCGCGACAAAGCCGCATTTATCGGACGCAATATCTGCAAAAAACTGGTGGAGGAAATTCCCCGCATGCAGTTCCCGATTGCCGTACAGGCCGCGATCGGAAGAAACATTATCGCGCGGGAAACCGTACCCGCGTTCCGCAAAGACGTCACCTCCCGCTGTTACGGGGGCGACATCACCCGGAAACGCAAACTGCTGGAAAACCAGAAAGCCGGCAAAAAGAAAATGAAGATGGTGGGCAAAGTGAACATTCCCCAGGAAGCGTTCATGAAGATCCTGAAATCTTCAGACTGAGAAGCGTCCCCTAGAGCATTTTCAAAAATAGCGTAGCCAGATATTTTTTGGTTTGCCGCGAAAGGGCACGAAAATTTCAACCCCTATAGCCCCGCTCTGAAACACTCCGTATCCAAAAGGACGAGGTGAATTTTATGAAACAGTTCACTTGAATGAGGTCATAAAATACGAAGCCCATTTTCGTATTCGTTTCATTACGGGGCTATAGGGGTTGAAATTTTCGTGCCCTTTCGCGGCTACAGTTTTATTTACATTGCTCTAGAATGCGGAAGCTTGCTTCCTCCCCAAAATGGCGCAAGCACGCTTGCGCACTCCACGGCGGCTGGGCCGCCTACTGATCCGCGAGCCTGCGGGCATTCGCAAGCGTACCCACATCCACCACCGTGAATCCCAGTTTCTCCAGACTCTGGCGGGCGATCGCGGATCTTCGCCCCGAACGGCAATAAACCCACACCGGTTTAGAGGGATCCAGACGGCCAGAGACGATCAGCGGGTGTTCAGCCCGGATTTCATCAAACGGCAGATTCAGCGCCCCGGTTGCATGATCGTCCGAGAATTCCGCCGGGGTGCGCACATCCAGCCAGACCACGTCCTCCGGTACCGACTCCGGCAGCGGCTTTCCCACCCCGAAGAGAGGCATGATCTTCCAAAGAACTCCCAATCCAATCAGCAAAAGCAGAAATTTCATGCTCCAAGTTTCGTGTGAAATATAGATTTGTCCAGCCGGGATTTAACAGATGCAAGTTTGACGGCTCCGGCGCGCAGCGTCCCTGGCGGCCCCGCCGGGAAATCACTTCTCAATTCTGACCGGAAAGGGATCGGTCACGGATCCGGTGTAGATCGAAAGATGCGGGAAAGGTATTTCGATGTCCTCCTCGCGGAAGCGCTCGAGGATTTCCCGCTGAATACTGTTCCGCAACGCGACAAAATCTGCTTTGGCGAACCATACCCCGAACAGAAAATTCAGCGAACTGTCTCCAAAGCCCAGAAACAGAACCAGAGGCGAGGGTTCATCCAGACAGAAGGGATTTTTATCGGCCACCTCCTGCAGAACCCGAATCACCTTTCCGACATCCTCTTTGTAGGCGACCCCCAGATTGATGTCGAACCGGCGTATATTAAAGCGGGTGATGTTTGTGACCTCGCTTTTGATCAGGTTCTCATTCGGAATGCGGATCAGGGTGTTGTCAAAGGTGCGGATTTTGGTGGCCAGCAAATCGATCTCCTGAACCTCCCCTGTGTTTCCGTTGACCCGGATCACATCCTCCACCTGAAACGGCTTTTCCCAAACGAGAAAAATGCCGCTGATGAGATTGGAAAGACTGGTTTGGGAGGCAAAACCCACAGCCACCCCGACAATTCCCGCCGCACCAAGCAGGGTGGAGACTTTGAAACCCAGCTCATTCAGGACCGTGAGTATCAAAATCAGTCCCCCGCCGTAACTCAGAATTTTGGAACCGAGCATGCTGACCTGGGCGGAAGCATGTTTTTTCAGACTCCGCCGCAGCAGCAGGGCGGAAAACCGCAGCAGCGGCCAGAACACCATCAGAATCACCGCCGCCCGAATCCATCCGGGCGGCACGCCTTCAAAGGTAAGCCAGGAGGGCAGTGTAAAGAACCCGGTCATTGAAACCACCCCTTTCCTTCGGTGATGGCCCGGATACTGAGATACTGAAGGTGCCCCGGGCATCCTCTTTGCCCTGCACCAGGAGTTTTGCATCCTTCAGCATCGCCGGAGCCTTGCTGGCAAAGGCCACCCGGCTTCCCGTTACATCGCCCCGCATCATCACACTCGATTCATTGGCCCAGAGTCCTTTGCGGGAGGTCTCGTAAATATTCAAATACTGCACCCGGAGACAAAGCCGCTCAAAGGAAATGATTTCTTTGGTCTGATTCCGGATCCGCACCGGACAGATAATCCGTTCCGGTCCGAAATCCAGGTTCTCCCCTTCCCGCCGGGCCAGCGTCCGCATCGCGTAGCAGAGTTCTCCGTCCGTGGGCGTACCAAACCAGGTGTTGGACAAACGGTGAACCGGCTCCTCCCATAACAAAAGCCCCTGGGGCGTCGTGAGAGAAAGCCACACCGGAACCCCCACAAAAATATTCACCCGCTCGCCCGGCACCAGCGTGTAGGGGAATTCGGGCCGGACCACCACCGGACGGTTTGGAAATGCGGGTTGAAGCTGAATGCGCGGAATCTCATCCACCGAGGCCAGCCGCCGCCAGTCCACCCCTTCCGGTTCAGGCTCCGACAAAAATTTAAAACCGGACCCCTCGGCGGCGGCCGCATCGCGCCGGGTTCCCACAATCCAGTCCCCCTCCTTGATCTTCCAGAAAAGCGAAAGGTCGCCCAGGAGGAATCCGTTGGGTTTGGAGTTCGCCTGAATCTGAAAATGCCATGGAGAGGAAGTTGTCATCTATTGTTTTTTCGGGCCGCGTCCGATCCAGCCGAGGCGCCAGAAGAAACACATCATGGCCGTGGCTGTCAAGCTCATCAGAATCCAGACATAGGGATACCCGAACTTCCAGTTCAGTTCCGGCATGTTCATGGGCCCGGCTTCCGGATCGAAATTCATGCCGTAAATCCCCGCAATAAAGGTCAGCGGAATAAACACAGTCGAAATAATGGTCAGCACTTTGATCACTTCGTTGAGTTTGTCGCTGCTGACCGCGCGCTGAAGATCAAACAGCGCAGTGCTGGTTTCACGCAGCTGCTCCGCCAATCCCAGCGCCCGCATGGCGTGATCTTTTACATCCCGGAAATAAGGAAGCGTATCCTCGGCCAGCCAGTCCTGACTCAGCCGGATCAACTGATCCGGAACCAGAGACTGATTAAGCAGAATCCGTCTCAGAATCATAATTTCCCGGCGAAGATTATGGATTTCGTTGGAGCGGGAACCCATCTCCCCGCTCAGCAGCCGGCCCTCCAGATCCTCCGCCTGTGCATCAAAGAAATCCAGCACCGGAAAACTCTGATCCACCAGCAGATCCATCGCCACATAAAAAAGATAGTCCACCTGACTCTGCATCAGCCGGGAGGCTCCCTTCTGAAAACGGTCGATCACCCCCCGGAGCTGGGAGGCGGATTCCGCCTGGAAAGTGACCAGAAAGCGGGGACCCAGGAACAGGCCGACCTGCTCAAAATCCAGTTCCTCCTCCACCAGCTCCGGCACCTGCAGCACCGTAAACTGAATTTCCTCGTAGCTGGTGGTGTTCGGATGCTGATGCAGATTCATCACATCCTCCAGTGCCAGCCGGTGCAGTCCGAACATCACGCCCAGATCGGCAATCAGCTGGGCATCGCCCAAACCATTCACATCCAGCCAGATCCATTGTCCGGGCTTTAAACCCTTCTTTCGCGCGTCCACCGTCTCCAGATTCACCGACGCTTCGAAAGTCCAGGTTCCATCGCCGGAAATAAGCAGATCCATCCGGGGTGGCGGCGAATCTTCCGGAGAAATCAAGAGTCCCGGAGCCGCGCCCGGACGGCGGTCGGCAATGGAAGCGGGCTGAGCACGGTGATCCAAAGGATTTTTCATATAAAAAAAGTACCGGGGAAAAAGTTCCATGGAAAGCAACAAGCCCGAAAAAGGCAGGTCAAGAGCCGCTCCCGTAAAAAAATTCTCCCGTTACATTTTTGTAGTTTTTCAAACGCTGTAATAAATTAGAACCTGACCGTTAATTTTGAAACATTCACCAGCCCCGAATCCCCCATTTTACAACATTTTTGTAACCATTAACCAAATTAATAACATCAAACCGTTTGCTAACAGAACTATAACCGAATTTTTTGTGGAAAAAGCCAATCGCTTAACTATAGTAAAAGTGTTGATCGATTCGAGATTTCAATCCTGAAATCATACTTCGATATCAAAACCCTAAAGAGTGACGAAATGCAAAATTGAAACTCCCAAAAGGGAACCAAAAAAGAAAACCCATGAAAACAAAACTTATGACAATGGTAGCAGCCCTCGGGCTGGCCTTGGCCTCAAATGGTCGGGCGAACCTCCTCATCACAGGTATTTTTGATGGTGACCTAAGTGGAGGACTCCCGAAAGGAGTCGAGTTGTTTGTATTAAATGATATTGCTGATCTCTCAATTTACGGGATTGGTTCTGCAAACAACGGCGGAGGAACCGACAACGAGGAGTTCACCCTGTCCGGTACAGCAACAGCTGGCGATTACATATACATCGCTTCAGAGGCAACAGGGTTTAATACCTGGTTTGGCTTCAGTCCAACATTTACAAATTCTGCTGCGAGTATCAATGGTGATGATGCCATTGAACTTTTCCAAAACGGTTCGGTGATTGATGTCTTCGGCGATATTAACTCTACAACAGGTTTCAATTATGCGGATGGATGGGCATACCGCATTGATAATACAGGACCTGATGGAACCACATTTAATGCAAGTAATTGGTCCATCAATGCAGGTGCGTTTGACACTTTCACTTCAAATGCTGGGGCTTCCAACCCGATGCCCATTGGAACCTACGCCATCCCCGAACCCTCCGTTGCAGCCATGCTTCTGATCGGAATGGGATTCCTGTTTCGTTTCTTCCGCAAACAAAAATAACCGAATCGAAATTCTATCATAAAAGAAAATGAACATTTTGCTGGTAGTTTGACTGCCACAGAAACTCCAGAGATGGGAAACGATGAGAAAAACCAAACACTCCCGAAAGGGTTAAAAAAAAGAGAAACAACCCATGAAATCAAAATTCATGATCATAATAGCAGCCTTCGGGCTGGCTAGCACTTCGGTGCAGGCGCAGATTTCGCTCAGTTCATTAAATACTCCATATACTCAGAACTTTGATACCATCGTCGCTGACAATACTTCTGGTAATCCAATTGTATTGCCACTCGGTTGGACTGCTACAGGTGAATCAGTCCTCTATCGTGGAACATCCACCTCTAGCACAAGCGGTGGACTATATGGTTACAATTCCGAAACACTCGGATATCTACCGAGCAGCAGCGCTGACAATATTCAATTTACCGCCTTGTTTGCAAACAACACGGGCTCAGCAATTACTGAGTTGAGCATATCTTACCTTGGTGAGCATTGGCGTGGGGTTTCCGGACGTGAGAATACTTGGTCTGTTGAACTCGATACAGGCAGTGGTTTCAGTACTGTTTCCGGACTAACTTTTACTCCAAATACCGACGGTTCACTCGCTTCTGCCGCAAGTCTATCGAATCCAAGCATTGCAGTGTCCATCGCCGATAGTGCAACCTTTTCCATTCGCTGGGTAAGTGATAGAGGAACGGGTACAGGGTCTAGCCAAGGCATTTCCTTCGACAACGTGAGTGTAACTGCCATCCCCGAACCCTCCACTCTTGCCATGGTTGGTCTGGTTGGACTGGCAGCGCTTGCGGTTCTGCGCAAACGCAAATAAAATATCTCCTTAGTATTGAACGTTCGTTCAATCGCCCCGCTTAGAAATGAGCGGGGCTTTTTTTGGTTCATCGTCAAATCGAGGGATGAAAACTTAGGGTTAAAGAGTTTTGCGCCTTTTGTGGAGTGCGGCTGCTTGCTGCCGCTTTTA
>JBMTJR010000090.1:0-8582 GCA_049438565.1 Kiritimatiellia bacterium | reverse complement strand
CCCGGTTCCCTCGATCATGGCCGGGGTCTGCAGAAAATCAGGGGCTCCCGCAAACAGGACGTTGTGGGTTGCGGGCGCGGGGGCGGGGAAGAAGAGAAAAGAGGGGGTGACCGGGGGATTCAGCCAGTCGGTGCGGTGCAGATAGAGGGTGATGACCGGATTCCGGAAAGAGCTGAAGGCCTCATCCTGCATATTCAGGGTGGTGACCAGATCCGGATTCTCCGGGGCGCGGTGGGGTCGGAACGAGGAACTCAGCATGATCCGTCCATCGGGATTTTCCACGTGAGGCGGCTGGCGGACGAGGGTGTAATGACCGGCGGCGGCCCGGAAGGTTTTCGGAACATTCCGGTCCATCCAGCGTTCGGCCAGCAGGCGGCTGTTGGAGAGACGGTAATAGAACAGCACCTCATCGGTCTGTTGGTACAGGCCCCAGAGTATCCATCCACTGAGCAGTGCGGCCAGAGGGGCGCTGACGATTTTCCAGCGCGGGAGCGAAAAGAGATGAAGGAGGGTGCCGGCACACAGCACAAAAAAGATGGGGAGGACGAGGGTGTGATACTGCGGTTGAGCCAGAGGTTTGAAAGGGAGAGCGACCCCCAGATACACCAGGGCCATGGAGGCGGTGATCCAGCAGGCGGGCCGTTTCCGGAAGAACAGGAGCAGTCCCAGCGGAGCCAGCAGGAGGGCGGGAAGCGTGAGCGCGCTTCGGAAACTGGGGAGATTATGGGTGAGACCAAAGCCCCAGCGCTGGAGAGGGGAGAGGGCCCGGATTTCATCACTCATGCCAAAGTTGGAGGTGTACTCCATGAAATCAATGATGAGCTGAAAGGTGCCCCGGGGATCCAGGGCCAGCGCGGGATTGGCAATGCCTGCCGCCAAGATTCCGGTGAGGGTGGTCAGCAGCACCGGAATCCAGAATGCTTTCGAGATCCAGTTCCGGCGACGGGGAAACCGGATCAGATGACAGAGCACGAGGGGGATCAGGGCGAGGGCGGCGTGATATTTGGTGAAGAAACCGCAGGCGAACGCGGCGGCAAATGCGCAGTACAGCCAGGGTTTTTTCTGAAAGGAAATTTCCACACAGATCCACAGACAGAGAAAAGCGAAAAACGCGGCGCCGGTATCGTTCATGGCGGTGTGGGAGGCCATGATTTCCAGCGGGGATAGCAGAACCATCAGCGCGGCCAGCCATCCCGCCTTTTCGTTGAAGAGCCGCCGGGTGAGGAAAAAAGCGACCGGAATGCTGAGGGTCGAGAGCAGGCAATTGAGAAAGCGGGTGATCCAGAAAAAGGTCTGCAGGGTCGGCTGCATCAGCGGTTCGGAGAGTCCGATGTGGCGGGCAAATCCATTGACGGGTCCGGCGATGATCCGGTAGCACCAGGCCGCCAGGCGGCTGTTGAAAAAGGGATAACCGTCGTAATTGAGGTTGCCGACCCGGTAGAAATAATCACTCTGCAGATATTTGGTGGCGGCGACCATTTGTTTGGGGGTGTCCGGGTGATAGACGATCCCCAGATCGAGGTCATGGGACAGACTGTGAATGCGCAAAAAAAAGCCGGCGGCTGCCAGAAGCAGCAGCAGGCCGGTTGTTTTGGGGAGCCGGATGCGGGGCATCAGAAGCGGTAGAGTACCGCGGCGCCGTAGGCCCAGTTTTCCAGCGGAAAGTTATAGGTTCCCCGGGGGGTGCTTTCGGCAGCCAGACTGTAGGTCACGTCAAAATCCGCATCCATGTAGCGGGCATAAAAGTCCAGGGCCCACTTCTCATTGATGGCCCACTGACCGCCCAAGGTGATCAGCAGGGCGGTGGTGCTGTCAGGATCAAAGTTCCGGCGTCCATTCTGATGCCATTCCGGATTGTAATCCACATCGCCGGAGAGCATGCCGAAGCCCAGAGAGGCGTAAGGCGTGACCGGGCTTTCGTTCGGATAGCGACCCTCGACATGAAAGTTGGGTCCGCTGTAAATGAAACTTCCATCGGTTCCGAGAGAGCTTTTGGTGCGGGTTTCCACTTCCAGGCTTTCCCAGCTGAAAACCATGGCGACGTAAGGAGTGAAAATATAGCGCAGATAGAGGGTCGGAACGTAATCCTGCTTTTCCTCCAGTTGATAAATACTGCCCAGGAATCCGCCGGTGAAATTTCCATCCGCATCGAAATTCTCCTCGGTGGGAGTGGAGAGACTGAAGCTCTGGATCCGCAGACCGATCTGCAGTTTTTCGGACAGATATCCGGCGCTGAAATCCTCCCAGGAGGACTGGGCGGAGGCGTTTTGCAGAAGCGAAACGGCAAACAGGAAAGACAGGAGATGTGACAGTTTCATAGAGGTTCCTCAGGAGTTATAAAATTCGTCATAGGGGACCGGTGCCGGTTTTTTCCGGAAGAAAAGAAAGATATTGCGCAGCGCGTCGTTGCCCTGGAAACGGACCCGGACATCTCCGCAACCGGCCTGTTCCAGCAGGTAGAGGATATGGTTCAGATTGTAGACGTTTTTCTCCATCAGCGGCTCGTTCCAGGGTTTACCGTAAACCAGATTGATCAGGGGGTGGAACAGAGGCACGTGGGCACGGCACCAGCCGAGGAAGCGCACCAGAGAAGAGGTCTGCCGCTTGTAAAGAAACTGCAGCGCTCCAACCCCGCCCTCCTCCAGATGATCGAGCAGCTGTTGCACAATGCGGTATCCTGCCGGGGGACGGATGTGCTGAAACACAATAAAACAGTGAATGAGGTCGAAGCGGTCGGAGGCGCTCAGGTCATCGAGGGTGGAGATCCATTCGAGGTTTTGCTGCCCGAACTTTTCCGCATTCTTTTTTGCCTCCTGCAGCATGGAGGGAGAAATATCCACCCCGGTGACCCTGGCATAGCGTTTGGCCAGCGGAAGGGCCAGACGTCCCACGCCGCAGCCGAAGTCCAGGGCGCGCTCTTTTCCGGGTTCGTCCCCGAAGGCCTGGGTCAGGGTGTCCTGCACGAAAGAAACATGATCCTCTCCGGACTGGAAAAAATCAGCGAAAGCCTGTTCATCCATGGCGGAATTTTTGAAGCGGTCCATGCTGACCACCCCGTAATAAGGATTGTCGCGGCCCAGTTTTTCCCATTCTTTGTCAGTCGAGGATGTGGTCATGTGGCGGAGAGCTGAATTCAGGTAGGATTAGGGATTGTCACCCAGAGGGTTGATGGATACTGGTTCTGATTCTTAACGGGGGATTGTTGAGAAAACAACCGTATAATCTTAAACAATCTGAATGTTTTTATGAGTGTTGACACCCACAAAACCTTCCGCTCCGCCTCGGCAGGTGTATTGATGCGGATTCTCCGGTATCCGTTTTTTCTTCTGTTTCTGGTCTGGGTGCCGCGGGAGATGGGGCCGGTCACTTACGGAAAATTCGCAGTGTTTCTCTCGGTGTATATGATGCTGGAACCTTTTGTGGGACTGGGGAATATCCAGATTTTCGGACGTTTTCTGCCGGAACATCTCCAGGATCCCTCCAAACGGGGGGCCGATCTTCTGCATGGCATGCTGTTTTACGGGACGCTGGTCACCCTGGGGGTTCTGGGCATCGCGCTGTTTGGATTTCAGTTGTTTCTTCCCGCGGATTTCTCCCCCCGCTGGTTTGTGATTCTGGCCCTGATTCTCCTGCTGGGAAAATGGCAGGGTACCTTTTTCGCCTATCTTTACGGATTGAACCAGCTGGCCCGGTTTTCCTCCCGGGATCTGATCCGTTCCGCCAGCCGGGTGGTGCTGGTGGTGCTGCTTTACCGCTGGCGGGGACTGGAGGGGGCGCTCTGGGCTTTTGTGGGAAATGAAATTCTGCTGGTGACGGTCTCCGGATTCTGGGTCCGCCGTGAATTGTTCCAGGTCCCCCGCTGGCCCGCCTGGCAGGAATTCGGCAGCTATATTACCTTCGGGTTGAAATTCCATGTGCCCACCTGCTTTCAGGCTCTGCTGGAACGTTCCGGCAATGTGCTGATCACCCTGCTGGCCCCGCTGGCCGCTTCGGACCTGCTTTTCCAGCGGGTGACGAACTTTGACATTTCGAATCAGTTTCTGCTGATGACCACCTCCTTTTTCGGGATTTTTCTGGCGACACTGGTTCCTTCCCTCACCCGGATGCATCTGGCCGATGAACAGCAGCGGATTCTGGAGTGGCTGAACAATGTGCTCAGCTACTGTGCCGCCCTTTGTGTCGTGGTGATCCTTACCCTGATTTGTCTGGGCCGCAATGTGCTGCCTCTGCTGGGGGAGGGGTTTGAAGGGGTTTATCCGAGTGCGGTTCTGCTCAGTTTGGCATTTTTCCCGGTGCTGGTCAATCAGGTGGGAAGCAACCTTTCGGTGGTGCGGAAAGAGCCCTCTGTGTTTATCCTGGGCATCTCCGCCGGGCTGATCGGCATGCTGCTGTTTGCCTGGCTTCTGGTTCCCCGCTGGCTGGAGCTGGGGTTCGTCCTCGCGACGGTGCTGGGATATTCGGTGACCTCGCTGGTGTTTCTGGTGAAATATTTTGAGGTCTACCGCTGTCTGTTGCGCCGTTTGGGTCAGGTTCTGCTTGCGGGTCTCTGCACGGTTCCTTTCTGTTTCTGGCTGCCCGCGGATCTGCTTCCCCGGATTCTGTTCTGGCTGACGCTCTGGGCTTGGTTTCTGCTCCTGCTCTTACTGCAGCGGGTGATCACCCGGGAACACAGTCGGGAGGTGCTGACCATTCTCCGCGGAAAAAAACCGGGCTCAGGGCCGGCGGCGGATCTCCAGGGCTAGCAGTTCCATGTCCGCATTCCGGGTGTATTCAAACTCGGCCCGGAGCAGAAGGTTTTCCGGATGATCCAGGGGGATGACTGCGGAATCTCCGGCCACTACATCGATACTGTCATATTGTCCGTAGCGTTTGCGCACGTGCAAACGGCCGAGCAGGGTTCCTGCGGGCGCGGCGCTCTCATAGGAAAGTGCAATTTCATAGGTGCCGGCGTCCAGAGGCAGCATGGGCCCGTACCAGATCCGGTCGGCCGCCTCATAGTCGACCCGCAGATGCACGCCGAGGCTTTGGGGGTCGAGGTATCCGGCATGGAAAAACAGGGCGGCGGGCAGGCGGAGGGTTTCCCCCGGGGCCGGCGGCACCCAGGTCCCTGCCGTGTAGAGCATGCAGTCCAGGTCCAGCTGGCCCCGGTTCACCTGAAAGCGTGGCGTCCGCTCCCCGCTGAGGTCCTCCCAGCTGAGCGGGATCCAGATCCATTCCTTTGAATCCACCGCCTGTACCTGTCCAGGACCCTGCGTCCGGGAGTCGGCCAGTTCAATCTCCCCCTGACCCCTGACCCGCAGGAGCAGGCGGCCGTCCGGGGCCTGCCAGGGTTTGAAGGGGGTGGTTTCGATAAGGTCTCCGGTCCCCAGACGCCGGTAATGATTTCCGCTGGCCTGTTTCTCCATTTCCACCGGAAGCTCCGATTCCGGATGTTCGAATTCCCAGTGCAGGGTGGGGAAAAAGGTGTTGAGTTCCGAAAGTACCGGATCCACCTCCCGCGCCTCCTCCAGAATATGGAAAGCCCAGACATTCTGATCGTGTCCGATTTTTTCCAGTCGGGGATGGTTCAGCAGACGTTTCAGGGTGAACCCCACAGGGAACGGACTCACTTTTTCCGGGAAAGCATCCTCGTGCAGGAGCAGGTAACGGGTATTCCGGTCAATCAGATCGTCCAGCGCCGCATCCGAGAGGGTGCCGGAGTTGAAAGGTCCGAAAGTACCGAAAATATCCCGGACATAGTCCTCCCGCAGCACTGGGGAATATCCGTTGATCATCCGGATCCGGTAGAGAGAGACGTAATACTGATAAATCGAGGCCCAGTCGGAATCCCCCGGCCAGATCGGGAGCACGATGACCCGTTTGTCTGCGGCGGTCTCTTCCGCATGCGCGGCCACGGCGGCATAGGCCCCCTGCTGTTCGGGCAGCAGGCAGATGGTGGCCCGGACCTGTGCGGCATGGTCGGTGAACAGCACCGCGCCGATTCCCAGCGTGAGCCAAAAGGCTTTTTTCGGGGGAAGATGCGCAGGGACGAGCATACAAAGCATCATGGCCACCGCCACGCTGAGCACATGGGGGAGAATACCGTAGGACTGAATGGTCATCCGGATCAGTTTGTAACCGGGAAGCAGCGCGCGGGCGGCCCGGAAAACCAGTCCGTCGAAGGGGCCGTTCATCCCCAGGGCCATGCACACCACGATGACCGCCATTGCGGCGGAGATGCCGGTGAGCAGGGCGGGGGTTTTCAGTTGGGATTCTTTTTTCCAGAAAATCCGCCAGAGGCAGAAGGCGAGTCCCATCCCCAGCAGAACCACCAGTGAATATCCGATGTAGGCGTGGGACTGGATGCCGTAGGCCCGCCAGGCGAAAAGACTTTCCGCGCTGGGCGAGAAATTGTTGATTTCCAGAATGTCCCTGCCGTCGCGGAGATTGGTGTTGGCAAGATCCTTGTTCTTGAACTGCAGCCCCTCCCAGAACATCCACAGCACCATGCCCGCGAAAGGGAGGAGGCGGGCCAGAACCTGTTTCCACCATTTCGGAGATTTCCAGAGAGAGGGGGCGAGTTGAATGAACGCATAAAAACACCAGACCGGACTCGTGAGCACACAAAAGTAAAAGATCCGGGTGTCATTCCAGAAAGCGGCATAAATGCCCAGGGTGGCCATGATGCCGCCGAGCCAGCGCCGGTCCCGCACCGCCAGATCCAGTCCGAGAATGATGATCGGCACCCAGAGCATCGCCATGCCGATGGGACTCCCGCCCAGCAGCTTCATCGAGCGGAAAGGAAGGCTGATGGAAACCAGGGCGGCCACCATGCTGATGCCCTCCCGGCGGGTGAGTCGGAACAGATAGATCCAAGTCAGCCAGTAACTGAGGAAAACGGTGGTGTACAGGCTCATATTCCAGGCAAAGGCCCGGTTGCCCAGCGCGTCCCAGCCGGCATAGATGAATGACAGCGGAATGTTGTAATTGGCCACCCGGTAACGCTCGGCATCGTCCCCGGTGTTGAACTCATACAGATTATGAAAAAACGGGGTTTCCCCCTTCAGCATATCGCTGAACAGCCAATAGAAATAATTCAGCTGCAGCTGGTCCCCTTTCACCAGGGTGCGGGTGCTGTATTTTTCTATATTTGTGGAGGAGGAGGGGATCCCCTCGTTCCAGTAAAGCGGAAGGGGCCAGGAGTAGAGAATCCAGACCAGTGCACTGATAAAAAACGCCAGTCCCAGCCTCTTCCAGGCGGAAAGGGGACCGAATGCCGACGGGGTTTTAAACTTGTTTTGCATAGGGGGGATGGTTAGGGGGTTTTATGCACACAAATCCGGACGCGTCTACACAATTTGGAGCAATCCTGCCCAGACTCTGTATCGTTTCGGAGACCTTTTTTCCCGAACCGGGCGGCACGCCCACCCAGTGCCGCTGTCTTCTGGAAGGCTGGCGGAGCCGGGGCGGAGAGGCACGGGTGCTCACCCGCCGCACGCAGGCGGCCTGGCCCCGGAAGGACAGCTATGCCGGATATCCGGTGACCCGCGTGGGCCCCACCGGGCAGGGGGCTCTGAAAAAGTGGGCGCTGTTGCTGACTCTGATTCCCTCCCTGCTGCGGAACCTCCGGGAGGCGGATGTGATTTTTGTGCCGGGATTCCGGGTGATTGGTCTGACGGTGCTGCTGGTGGCTGTTCCTTTCCGCAAAAAAGTGGTGTTCCGGGCGGTCAGCTGCGGGGAGCTGGACGGAAGTTTTTTCTCCTCCGGACTGGACCGTCAGCCGGGATGGATCCGCCGGGCATTCGGGTGTTTTCTCTCGGTGCGCAAAGCACTGTTCCGCAAAGCCGATCTGTTTGTGGCGATTTCCTCGGATATTGAAAACGAGTATCTGCGGGGAGGGATTCCCGAGGAACGGATTGTCCGCATCCCGAACGGCGTGGATCTGGAGGAGTTTCATCCCCTGGACGCATTTCAGAGAGAAAAACTGGCCGAACAGCTGGGGCTGAAATCCGCTTCGGTCCGGCTGGTGTACACCGGACGGCTGGTGCGTTATAAAGGTCTGATTCCACTGCTGGAGGCCTGGCGGCGGATTGCGGCCGACTGGCCGGAGGCGCAACTGATTCTGGTGGGGGAGGGCGGCAACGACACGCATAACTGCGAGCAGGAACTGCATGATTTTGTACAACAGAACGGATTGGAGGGCTCGGTGGTGTTCACCGGACGCCAGCCGCGGGTGGCGGACTGGCTGCAGGTTTCGGATATTTTTCTTTTTCCCACCGAAAATGAAGCTTTTGGCATCTCTCTGATTGAGGCGATGGCCTGTGGACTTCCTGCGGTCAGCACGGAGGTGGGCGGGGTGAAGGATATCGTGGGAGACTCCGGGTTTGCCCGGGTGGTTTCTCCGGGAGATGTGGAGGGCTTTGTCCGGGAGATTCAGGTTTTGCTGGAGGATGAATCCCTGCGTGGCCGCATGGGAGCGCGGGCCCGGGAGCTGGCGGTCGGCCGTTACGGAAATGAGGCTGTGACCGCGCAATATGTCCGTGCTTTTGGTCAGGAGGCGAGATGAAAATGAAATGGAAACGCAACCAACTCGCGTGTGCCGG
>JBMTJR010000089.1:0-8597 GCA_049438565.1 Kiritimatiellia bacterium | reverse complement strand
CGTCATGCCCTCGGGTGGTGTGAGGAGGAACTAAAAAGTTCCGGCTGGGTTATGCGCCAGATGCCTACGAGCAGCTGCTTCAGGAGGCAAGAGGCTGGGGATACACCGACGAGGAACTCACCCAGAGCGGTATTTTTGGAGAACGGGAAGAGGTCCGGGAGGGGGAACGGCTGTATGACCGCTTCCGGAACCGGCTGATGTTCCCGATTCTGGATGAGCAGACCCGGGTGATCGGTTTCAGCGGCAGAATCATTCCTCCCTCCGAGGTCAAAGCCAAATATCTGAACAGTCCGGAAACCCTGCTGTTTAAAAAGTCGCGGGTGCTTTACGGTATCGACAAAGCGCGGCAGGCCATGACCGAAAAACGCCGGGCGGTGCTCTGTGAAGGTCAGCTGGATGTGATCCGCTGTCATGAATGCGGTATCGGGGAGGCGGTGGCGGCGCAGGGCACGGCCGTTACGGAGGAGCATGCCCGCATTCTCAAACGTTATGCGGATGAAGTGATTCTGCTGCTGGATGCGGATGCGGCGGGGATCAAGGCGGCGCTGCGGAGTGCGGATGTACTCCTGGCAGAGGGGATCATCACCCGGGTGGCTTCGCTGCCTGCGGGAAAAGATCCGGACGATGTGGTGCGCAGTTCAGGGGCCGCGCGTCTTCGGGAGATTGTGGAGGAGGCGGATCCTTTTGTGGTGTTTCAGGTTCGGACTCTGGTACAGGCAGAGGGGGAAATTACAGAAACCAGCCGGATGCGGGTGGCCCGGAAAGTGATGGAAAGTCTGGTGGGGGTAAAAGAGGCGGTTCACCGGGAGGAGATGCTTCGACAGGCGGCGGGCGCGCTGGGAATGCGGGAGGACACCCTGCGGCAGGATCTGCAATCCATGGTTCCCCGCAGTGAACCCTCTCCCCTGCGTCCCTCCTCTCCGCGGCAGAATTTCCGCAGCGCTCCGGCGCCCACTCCGCCCAAAAATCAGGATCCGCTTCCTCCGGCAGAGCGCACGCTGCTGGAAATTCTCTGGACCCAGCCCTCCCTGATTCCCGAGGCAAAAAGCTACCTGATCCCTGAACAGCTCAGCAGCCCGGAAGGTCAGGAATTGCTCGCGGCCATGTATGAAGTCCGCACCTTTACCCACAGTGGAATTCTGGATACCCTGCGGGAGCACCCCACCGGGCAGAAACTGATTAAACTCGATCAGGAAAGGCAGCTTCAGTTCAGCGGAGAGCTGGGCACTGCGGAAGAGGCGCTGGATGAAATTATTCTGGTGCTGAGGAGAATGGATATTCAACGCAAACGCCAACGACTTAATGAGAGGATTGCCCCGGGAGAAGGGGAGACGGCATCCGAACTGGAATCGGAGATCTTCAAACTCTTCACCCATGAGAGTCAGCTGAAGAATTATCTGAGCCTGAAAGACTGGGAGAAAGGGAAACTGCTGCTTTCCATCATCGACCAGCAGTGAGGGGAGAATCTGTGACCACCGGGGTTTCAGCCTGAGCAATTGAGTCTATTGAAACGGGAACTGCAACGCAGTGTCCCCAAAACAGCCATGGGTGAAACCCATGGAAAGTGAGAATATGTCAATTAGAACCCTGAAAGGGTGGCCCCATATTCCCAAAGGTTTTGCAATATGGGGCCGCGCCTACAGCGCTACCCTTCATCTTCACCGAAGTCCCGGGGTTGCACCCCGGGCTTTTATGGCGCCGCTGCGTTGCAGCTGAATTCCAGGGACCATTACAGAAATCAAATGGAATTATAAGTGCAGGGGATTGCCGGATCTGTTACAAGCAGCTCCAGCCATGACAAAAGGAGAAGAAATATGCTGTTTATTGGTATACTGACAGGTTTTGTCCTGTATGCGGTGGTCCGGGTGCTGCTCAGCGGCTTTTATACGGTCAAACCGGATGAACGCGCGGTGCTCACCAGTTTCGGACGCGCGGTCCGTCTGGGAAACGCCACGGTGACCGCCACGGATCAGCTCATTCCCGATGAGGAAAAAGACCGGTATAAATACCCGGTGCTCCGGGTCATTTCTCCCGGAGGCCCCTACTTTAAATGGCCCTGGCAGAACGTCCACAAAGTAAGCATCGCCACTCAGGCGGTGAATATCACCTGGGACCCCAGCAAGGACCAGGACACGATTGAGGCGGTGACCAAAGACAATCTGACCACCGGCGTGAACGGTCAACTCCGCTACCGGGTCAGCGAAAACAATCTCTACCCTTATCTTTTCGGCGTCACCAGTCCTCTGGAGCACGTGATGGGCTTTTTTGTTTCGGTCCTCCGGGAGCGGATTGCCAACTTTGAGGATCCCAAAGGCGCGGCCCTGCTGGCCACAGCGGAGGCGGGGGCCTCTGAATCCAGTGGAACGGCGGTGGAACTCTCCGAGGGGGTTTCGATCAATGATCTGCGGAAGAATCTTCCGCTGCTCAATCAGTATATGGAACAGCAGTGCGAGGGAACAGTGTACCGGTATGGAATCGAACTCGACGCAGCACTGATTACCGAAATCGACCCTCCACCGGAAGTGGACCGCGCCCTTTCCGCGATTAACAGCACCCGCAATCAGGTGGCCGCCGACATCAGCACCGCCCGGGCGGATGCGGAGCAGCAGATCACCATGAGCAAACGCGCGGTGGATATTGCCACCAACAATGCCGAGGCCGAGATTGCTCCGCTGCAGGAATTGGCCGCCACCCTCACCCAGGTCAAATCCGAGGGGGGCTCCCCCGCCCTCCGCGCTTACCTGCGCAACATGCGGCTCCCGCTGCTTGAGCGCACACGCCGTATTATTGAATCCCCGGCCACTGGAGGTGCACGATGATGTTTGTTCCCGGAATTCTGCTCGGTATTTTTCTCGTCCCATTTATCACCCGGATCGCCCGTACTTTTGGGTTGGTCGCGGTGATTCATGAGTCGGAGGCTCAGGTGTTCACTCTGTTTGGAAAGGTGCTCGGAACTCTGGACGCGCCCGGACTGCGCTGGCCCCTGCAAAAGTTCGGGCCCAAGGCACTGCTGATCCCCTTCTTCGGGAAAATCTATACCGTGAACACCGCGCTTCGGCAGCACTATCTGCGCAGCCAAATGGTCAACTCCGAAGAGGGCACCCCGATGGGAGTGGGCATCTGGTATGAGATGCAGGTCAATGACCCGGTTTCCTACCTCTTTACCAACGCCAATCCCGAAGGTTCTCTGCAGGCGAACGTGGCCAGCGCCACGATATCGGTATTAAGCAATCTCGAAATGGAGAAAATGCTGGAGGACCGTCATTCGCTCAGCCGGACGGTTCGGAAAAGCGTTTCGCCATTGTCTGAAAAATGGGGATACCGCCTGGGCTCCGTCTACATTCGCAAGGTGGCATTTACAGACAGTCGGATGGTGGACAACATCACCGACAAAGTGGTGAAAAGACTGGTCCAGGTGACCAGTGCCATGAAACAGGATGGGGAAAACCGGGTGGGACTGATTCAGTCCGAAACCGCAAAGAAAGTTTCCCAGAAAATGGCGGAGGCAGGCGCGGCCCGGCCCCGCATTGTGGGGAACTCCCTGAACCGGATCGCTCAGGAGGATCCGGAAGTGATGCAGGCGGTATTGGAAGTGATGGAGACTGAACGGCTGCTGAAATCCAAAGCCGAGGTGGATCTGATTCCGGCCGGTGTCACGGTCATGGCAAACCTCGGAGAGGGCTCCTCCGCTTCCTCACCGGTCATGCCTCCTCCTTTTCAGGCGTAGAAAGAGAAGGCGGCCCTCCTGATGATTTCATCAGGGGGTGCCGACCGGTTCTGCGTCCACGGAGATCAGAGAGAGATTTTTCAGGCCTGCAAGCTGTATCCGGTCCAGAAGCGTGACCAGTTCCCTCTGCGTGCTGTCCATGGAGCTGGTGACCACAAGATTCTGTTCAGGATTCAGATCCGCAAGACGGCGGAGAATGCGGTCAATCTGAGACAACGCTACCGGTTGCCCGTTCCATGTGTAATATCCCTTTCTCACCCCGAAATTCATCGGCGGATCTTTGACCGGGTCAGGAACAGGCGGTGCGACAGGCCGCCAGACAGGCATGGCCGAAAGACGGTCCGGAACTTCAAAGGTCAGGACAAAATAGATGAGCATCTGAAACACAACATCGATCATCGGGGTCAGGATTGAGGAATCCGGACCGGAATGATGACGGCGGGGGGATCGGCGCAGGGAATTCATACAGCCTCCTTTTCATCGCAGAGGCTACCCGCAGGCCGGTCAGAGGTTTAGACTTAATTCGAGGAAAGCAGACTGATATTTTCCAGTCCGGCTTTGTTCAGGAGGTTCAGGACCGCCACCAGTTCTTTGTGTTTGCTGTCCGCTGTTGCGACCACAATCATGTTCTGGGAGGGATTCAAGTCCGCCAGGCGGTTGAAAGTGCGTTCCAGAGTGGAGAGGCTCACCCGGGTGTCATTCAAGGCATAATACCCATTGTACACCGTGATCCGCATCAGTTCCACCGGATCCGATTTGGAGGAGGAGGACTCTCCGGCCGGACGCCAAACCTGCATCTGAGACATTTTATCCGGAATCTCAAAGGTAAGCACAAAGTAAATCAGCATCTGAAAAACCACGTCAATCATCGGGGTCATCGGCACATCCTCCACCGGACGTTTTGTACTTCTGACTCTGCGTGTGTTTTTACGTTTGCTCACGATGCCGTCCCTTATTTCGCTTTCTCGATGAGACCGATAATATTGATTTTGTAGAGCCCTTCCTCGGAACAGATGTCCATGACTCTTTTGATATGCCGGTGCTCCGCCTCTCCATCCGCATAGATCATTACCGGAACTTCCTGGCCGTATCGTTTGACGGCTAAGCGGATCGTATCCCTGAAAGCGCCCGGCGTGTAGATGGCGGTTCCCAGCTTGATATCCCCGTTCCGGAGCACCTGAGGATAGACGGTTGCGGGTTCAAATTCCAGAATCGCCTTGGCATTTTTGGCATCCGGAATTTTGATCCGTTCCGTATCGAATTTTTCCCGTTCCAAATCCAGCGTGAACACGAAGAAGATGATCATCTGAAAGACGATATCAATCATCGGGGTCAGGTTGACGGATTCGATGGTGCGCTGTTTCATGAAGAACTCCGAAGCGGGAGGGTTACTCGCCCACTACTTCCACATTGCGGAGAATCTTGATTTCCTCAAGCGTGTGCATCTCCATGGTAATAATAATCGTGGAGGCCCGGTTCCGGAAATAGTAGAAGAACGCGAGCGCCGGAATCGCCACAAACAGACCGAACGCAGTGGTCCAGAGTGCCTGGGAAATACTCAGCGCCAGTGCACCGCCCCCTGCGGCCCCG
This sequence comes from Kiritimatiellia bacterium, assembly GCA_049438565.1. Classification (GTDB taxonomy): domain Bacteria; phylum Verrucomicrobiota; class Kiritimatiellia; order SS1-B-03-39; family UBA6053; genus UBA6053. Next base: position 3,280 of record JBMTJR010000089.1, on the reverse strand, counting down.
GCGGATGCAAGACCGGCGAACGCGGAAATCATCCCCTGTACCGTACCCAGCAGTCCCAGCATCGGAGCCAGGTTTCCCACCACGTTCAAGTAGTTGACCCGCTGCATCAGACGCTCCTCCTCCATGGCCGCAGCGACCGAGACGGCGTCCTGGATGGTGTCAAAGCCCTCCTCCACATTGGAGAATCCGGCGGAAAGAATATTGGATACCGGACAGGGCTCCTCTTCGCAGTGCTGCAGAGCTTTCATAACATCGCCCTGTTCCATCGCGGTCTGTACGTTCTGCACCAAAGTGGGGGGCATGACTTTGCTCACCCGCACGGTAAGAAAGGCGTCCACAATCAGGGCCACACAGGCAATGGAGGTGAAGAAGATGGCCAGCCAGAGAATGATCCCCAGAATTCCCCCGGAGGAAATCACATTCATAAAAGAAGGACTGCTCGCTTCCGTGGTTACCGTCATCTGACCCGCCTCCTGACCATAGGCCGTCACGGAATAAAACAAGCCGTTCAATACGGTTAAGAAAATCCATCCAATTTTTTTCGACATCATGTGCTCCTGTATTCTCTGTAGATACGTTTGGGTTTAAAAGGGTTCAGCCGCCGATTTCCTGGCTGGCATATTCGCTGTCCGGATATTTTTCCTTTAGCAGGGCGGAGTATTTGCGCAAGCGTCCGGTATCCCCAATTTTTGCGAACATGGAGGCGGATTTGAAGAGAGCTTCGGCCTGCACCTCGGGGATCTCCCCATAAAAATAATTCGCGCGGAGATAGTCCAAAAGCGCAGGTTCAAATTCTCTGCGTCCGGCTTTGACATCGCCCCGGGCAATCAAAGCCCGTGATTTCCGCGAAAGAGGACTGTCCCCTTCAATAATCTGAGTCAGCTGTTCCTCCAGGCCGGCGGTGTCGCCGCTTTGAATCTTCACGTCCCACAGCACCTTCTCCAAAAAGGGAAAGAACGTGGTCATGTTATCCCCATAGCGGCGTTCCAGACTGTCCACGATGCGTTTGGCCTCCAGCGCATTTCCTTTCTTCAACTCAATCGCGGCCAGTTTTTCTCCCGCAAAGGCATCCCAACTCTGAAAGCGGGAACTTTGGACTACTCCTTTCAGAATTTCCGCCGCCTCTTCGCTCTTGCCCTGATTGATGAGTTCCTGTGCCTGATCGATTTCGGGGGGCTTGATTCCCACCGCCTGCAGATACTGGTCTTTGGCGACATCGCGGGGCTGACCCTGAATCGTCACCACTAAAGAGCCGTCCGGACGCACCAGGATTCGCTCCACGTCAACCCGGTTTCCGCCGGGGGCCACGATGTAGGCCTGACTGCGCACTGTCAAGGGAAGCAGCGAAAGCGCGCCAAGCAGCAGGATCAGGGGGGATGAGGGAATGCATTTCTTCATAGATACTCCTTAATTCTCTTTCGGGGCCTCGGCGATAGACCTGACGTTCAGACTGCGCATTTCGCTCGCCGCTTTGTCCATGGGAAAGTTTTTCAAATACTGATCCGTGAGCTCGCGCACCAGATTCCAGCGGTTCAGATTTCCGGCCTGAATTTCCTCCTGCGCCTGATCCAGCGAGAGGCGGAGGGCCTCCCGCACCAGTGCACCCAGGGTTTCCGAATCCGGTTCGGTGAGACCCACGCCATACCAGTTGGCCAAGGCGGCGCCACTGTTGCCTTCGGTCATCAGGACATGGCCGAGCGCAATATCCATTCTGGCTTTTCCGACTTTGTCCGGACGGCTCCGCAGGATCCGGGATACCGCTCCCAGAGCCTCACGGGCTTTGGCCGGTTCCGGAGGATCTTTGAGAAGATACAGCTCCGAGAGGGAAATACCGGCATCCACCACCATGGTTGAGGTCGGGTAGTCATTAATCAGGGTTTGAAAGGATTCTGCAGCCGCATCCAGATCCCCGGCCCCCATCGCCGCCTCGCCCAGTCCGTTTAAGGCCCGCTGACGCATCGTGTCGTTGCTCCGGACCCGTTCGCTTGCCAGCACCAGCTCAAAACTGTTTTTGGCTTCCGGCCAAAGTTCATTCTCAAGCATCAGGCTGCCCACCTGATAGATTTTCTCAATCTCATAAGCTTCCGGCTGAGCCACCATTTTCTGCACGGCCTGGCCCGCGACCTCCAGCTGCTTCTCTTCAATCGCGGCTTTGACCAGCGAGTAAAGGGCGTCACGCCCAGCTTCTGATTCCGGATATTTGCGGGAGAGCAGTTCGAAAGTGGAGGTGGCCTGATCGAAGCGTCCCTGTTGCAGGTAAAGGCGGCCCAGATTGTACATCACGTCCGGTGCCTGTTTGGTCTCGGGAAATTCCTCCAGAAATGAATTAAGCTCCACAGCGGCTTTGGCCCGCAAGTCATCACTGTTCTCACGGCTGGCTTGTCTGAGCAGCACCTGACCGGTGCGGTAGCGCACGTTCTGGACGAATTCGAGAGTCTGCTCCCGGTTGCCCTCTTCATAAAAGACAGTGTCTTTTTTCTCCAAATCCCTGCGCAGCGCCAACAGTTCCTCCACGGCCTCTTTCTCAAGCTCCGGATCATTGGGACTGAGTTTGGCGTCGGAAATGCGGAGCCGGGCAAAGGCGACCTGAAGCGGATCCCGGGACTGGTCCCGCACCCGCTCAAATGCTTTGATCGCCTCTTCGTAATTTTCGGACTTAAGAGCCTCATCCGCGCGGAACTGCAGCACCGCAATGGCAAAATTGCTCTCAGGGTACAAACGGAGAATATCCTCATACACCGAGAGGGCCAAGCCCTGTTCTCCCCGCTCGGAGGCTGCTTTGCCGATACGGTACAGCATTCCAGGCGCACTGGGGTGCGTGGGGAAATTCCGTCCGAAATCACCCAGCACCCGTTCCACACCGACCAGATTTTCATCATCCGCCATTTTCTTCCCCACCCGCAGCATGATCCGGGCACCCTCTGATTGATCCGGATACACCTCCGCGACCTGACTGGTCAGCGCCATCAGCTCCCAATCAAGATCTTTGCGGATCCAGATCTGGCTGAGGGTGTCCAGAGCAGTGAGGGTATATTGGGTGACCGGATACTCGGAAAGCGCCTGCAATAACGTCTCCTCCGCCTGATCTGTCTTCTCTTCCAGGTACAGCTTTTTGGCAAGATCCAGCTGCCGTTTGAACATCAGCTCCAGAATCCGCCGGGGCGGCTCCTTCCCTTTCAGCTCCGTACCAAAAGAATTCTTTACCCAGACTTTCAGATCTTCGAAATCCAGAGCGGCCCGCTCCGCATATTCATTACCCTCATAGCGGAGAAAGGTGTTG
>JBMTJR010000088.1:0-8597 GCA_049438565.1 Kiritimatiellia bacterium | reverse complement strand
TTTTCCCTGCAGCTTCGTCAGGAAAAAAACGGGGCACCGCTGGAGATTGAGATCGATGTGGAAGGGCGGGATGTGCTTTGGCGGGGCACGGCGTTTGACCACATCGGGGCGGAAGGAACTTACGCAGACGATACACTGACCGTGCGCGGGATCCGGGCGGGCCGGGGAACGGAGCGTTTTGAAGGCGGATTCGTGTTTGAACCGCATTTCAGGGGCGTCACTTTTTCCTTTCATTCCACTTTCTATCTTCCGGATATTCTTCAGCTGATCGGACCGGAGGTCTCCAGAATCGGTCAGTGGTTCAGGTTCCGGGGAGATTCGAAAATCGAGGCAGCCGGCTTTTTGGATCTCAGTCCGCAGAAGCGGCATGATTTCCACGGGAGTTTCGCCTTTCAGGATCTGGTGCTGCAGTGGCTGAGCCTGAATCAGCTGGAGGGAAATCTGCGGGTGGAGGATCAGCGTCTGTCTTTGCCGGATCTGCGGGCCAGTCTGGAGGGAGGAACCTTGCAGGCCGATTTCCAGTCGGAGGAAACCTTCTCGGAGCAGGGACACTTTGTGCTGGATCTGGAACTGAAAAATATGGATCTGTATAAAGTGATCACCAAAGCCACGGATTTGGAGGATACGCCCTACCGCGGAAATTTAAGTCTCGATCTGGATCTGACCGGGAAATTGCGCGATACCCCGCAGTTTCCGCGCAGCCAGAGTTATCAGGGAGGCGGGCGGGTGGAAATCCGCGAGGGATCCCTGTTCCGGATCCCGCTGCTGCTGGGGCTGAGTCAGCTGTTAAGTAAGCTGGTGAATGGATTCGGGTATGCGAGTCAGAGCGATTTTACGGCGGATTTTGAAATCGGGGACGGACGGATCTCCTCTAAAGAGCTTTTTCTGCAGGGAAATATTCTTTCGATTGCGGGTCCGGGATCTTACCGCTTCGAGGACCGGAAGATTTCTGCGGATCTGAAAATTCATCTGCTGAAAGAGGGCGTCCTCTCGGACGCGCTGAAACTGATTTTATGGCCGATCCGCAAACTGATTGAAATTCAGTTGACCGGAACCCTCGACCAGCCCAGTTGGCAACCGAAAAATTTACCCAAGGAGATATTTGGAAAATGAGTGAACCTGCAGACGTTTGGATTTTATCTGTGCCCGCCCGAAACCCGGCCGAGGCGGAAATTCTACGGGCCTGGTTGGAAAATGCCACCGACACCTCCCCGGTAGAGATGGAGTTTCTGGATCAGGCGGTGCTTTGGCTTGAGGCGTATTTCGAAAATGAAACCGAAGCCCGGCTCCTGCTTTGCGCTTTCAAGGACGGCTTTCCGGAGGTGGAGGCGCAGGTCCGGCATTGCGGTGCGAAAGACTGGACCACCTTCTGGCAGCATCATTTTCAGCCGGTGGAGATCGGGAAGTCGCTGATGATTCTGCCGGAATGGCTGCGGGAGAAGGTGGAGGTTCCTGAGGGCAGGGAAGTGATTCTGATCAATCCCGGACTGAGTTTCGGGACGGGAAATCACTTCACCACCCGCTTCTGTCTGGAGATGATCGACCGGCTGCACTCCCAGGGTTTTCATCCGGACAGAATGCTGGATGCGGGCTGCGGGAGCGCCATTCTTTCCATCGCCGCCCGGAAACTGGGGTGGGAGAACATTCTGGCGGTGGATTTTGACGCGATGGCATTGGAACAGGCGGCGGAAAATCTGGTTCTGAACCAGGTGGAGGGGATTACGCTTGAAGTGAAAGATCTCACTCAAACCTGGTTTGATCAGACCTATCCGCTGCTGGCCGCAAATCTGTATGGCGGCTTATTGATGGAGCTGGCGCCCAAGCTGGTCCGGGCCTGCTCGGGCACCATGATTCTCTCCGGAATCCGCACCATTGAAGCCGATGCGGTCGCCACCATCTTTGGACAATTGGGGGCCGTGGAAAAAGTCTGCGAGGCCGACCATGAGTGGTGCGGGATGCTGTTGGACTGTTCGAATGCCGGGTAGGCATTTCAGCCTGAGATCATGTCCTTGGCGCAGCCAGCCTGCGGCGGGAAAGCCCTGAATTGGTTTTTCCAACCGCGGACAGCGGCACGGACCCATTGTCAGTGGTTGTACTGTACCGATCGTGGGCTTGCCAGCCGTAGGCTGGATGCGTCCGGATCCGGAACTGCGGTTCAGGGCTGAAAAGTTCTCAGGTCTACTTGGTTTTGTGATAACGATTTAAAGAAAATTCCTAATCGTAATCCTGATCGTAATCATAATCGGCTCAAACATTGAGAATTTTCGATCACGACAACGATCACGACAACGATTACGAAAACCCTAACGATTAAGATCATGAAAATGATGCCAAGATGGGCTCTGGTGAATCCGATTAGCGAAATTTTTTGTATAACCCCTTTTAACAAGCACTTATTGTGAAACTCCGTGCAACCCTGACTGCGGTTTGAATATCAAGTATTGACGGTTGTATTTGAGAGGGATACCTTTGAACAATGAGTACTCATCCCAATAACGGATTTAATTTTCAAGCCACAGAGGTATCGTTTGTCCATTTAGAAGATCTGGACGACAGGGATGATGTGACGTATTGGAGGAGTCAGCCGGCAGGAATGCGCTTGGCGGCTTTGGAGAGTCTTCGTCAGACATTTTTTGGTTATGATCCTGATACCATCCGATTTTCTAGACTTCTTGAAGTTGTTGAGCCAGCATCAAGTTGAGTATCTCCTGATTGGAGGATATGCAGTCGCATACCATGGGTATGTGCGGGCCACTGGAGATATGGATATCTTTATTCGTGCAACGGAGAAAAATGGGGAGCGGCTGTGTGCGGTGTTTCAGGAATTCGGCATGGGGCAAGACTTTAACCCGAAGCTGTTTTGTAAAGAGGGCCAAATCTTACGTTTAGGGGTTCCACCTCTCCGACTCGAAATCTTAAACAAGATCAGTGGCGTGTCATTTGAAGAGTGCGTGAACGACGCAGAGACTCTTAAAGTTGACACCCTGTCTATCCCTGTGATTTCCCTTGAGTTTTTGCTCTTAAACAAAAAAGCTTCTGGACGTGACAAGGATTTAATCGATGTGAAGCGTTTGGAGAGAGAGTGAACATTCGCTATGAAACCTCCCGGGTGCACGAATGCCGGGTAATTATTCCGCCGGATTCACCTGTTGACGCAGGGTTCCGGTGCTCTGCTGCAGCCGGATCCAGGCCAGTTGGCGCTGGAGTCGGGACGCCACATAACGTGAACCCGCGTTGTTGAAGTCCCGCTGTGCCTCATTGAGGCGGAGCAGGGTTTCGCGTCCGGCCTGATAAGATGCCTCGACCAAATCCCGGTTCTCTTTGCTCAGTTCAAAAGTCTGTTCGCTGATTTTCTCCGCAGTGACGCTGGCGAGATACTCACTATGGGCCTGCTGGATATCCGCAATCGCACGCAGTTGAACCTGTCTCGCGGCGGCCTGGTTTTCGCGGAGCAGGGCATCCGCTTCCAGGACCTGCTGCTTCCGGGCATTCCCGGTCCAAATATCCCAGGAGATCTGAACCCCTACCGTATTTCCCACATCCTCCGAGCCAAATGAGGGATCCTCTTCGCGTTCTGCGGAGAGATTTCCAAACAAAGAAATTTCCGGACCGTATTCTCCTTTTGAGGCCTGAAGATTGGAACGGGCGGCCTCCACCAGCAGCGCGGCCTGATTCAATGCGGGAAGATTTTCCCGGGCGGTTTGCCAGAGGGCATTCACATCGGAGATTTCCCCGGGCAGGTTCTGGGACCCGGGTTCCAGCTTCACGGGCGGGGGAAGCGGTTGATCGGCAGGCTGACCCAGCAGGGCGCCAAGCGCGGCCATGGCGCTTTCATAATTCGCCTGTTGCTGAATGGCGGTGTTTTCCGCTCCGAGTTTACGGATTTCAAAATTAAGCCGGTCGGTCCGGCTGTCCAATCCCGCTTTTTCTTTGCGAATACTGTTTTCCAGCTGACGGTTTTGGAATTCCACATCCGCTTCGGCAATGCGCAGATTGGCCCGGGCAAGCTGAGCCGCCGTGAACGCATTTCCCACCTGGGCCAGCAATTGTTCCCGACTGTCCAGGCGTGCAGCTTCGGTGGCATCGCGCTGAAACCGTGCGGCCTCCATACTGTTTTTGCGGATTCCGCTGTCCCAGAGCAGCCAGTTGGCCTGCAGACCGGCGTCATATATCTCCGTGGAGTCGGATGTTCCAGGCGGAAGCCGTTGCAGAGAGCTGTCACTGTAGTCGATTCTGGATCCGGAGGCGGTGGCGCCGATCAGCGGATGATAGCGGCTTTGAGACTGACGGTATCTCGCTTCCGCCTGATCCAGACGGGCCTGTGCGATTTCTTCAGAGGGATTTTCTCGCAGCGCAATCTGCCAGGCGTCCTCGAGACTGAGAAATTCAGTTTGGGCCAAAAGCAGGGTAGGGAACAGAAGCAGTGAGAACAAGGTTTTCATATTCAGGGACTTATTTTCGGGTGCGGGCGGGTTCGATCCATGCGCGGGTTTCCGGACGGGTGCCGGTTTTCAGAAAGTGCCACCCTACGCGCATATCGCTCAGAATTAAAATCAAACTTGGAATTAAAAGCAGGGTGAGCAGGGTGGCAAAGGCGACCCCCGCCGCAATGGAGAGGGCCATGGGAATCAGAAACTGCGCCTGCAGATCGGTTTCCAGAATCAGCGGAGTGAGTCCTCCAACGGTGCTCAGGGTCGTGAGAAATACTGCGCGGAAACGGCGTTTGCCCGCCTCATGCAGGGCTTCCTCCACGTCTTTTCCCTCCTGAATCTGATGGTTGTAGGATTCAATCAGCACAATGGCATCGTTGACCACCACACCCGCCAGAGCCACGATGCCGAACAGGCTCATCAGGGAAAGGTCCACGCCTCTGAGCACATGACCCAGCACTGCCCCGATAATCCCGAAGGGAACGGTCAGCATGATGATGAGAGGCTGGACATAGGACCGGAAGATTGTGGCGATAATCACGTAAATCCCGACCAGGGCAATGGGAAATCCGACCAGCAGGGAGTCAAAAGATTCGGTGGAGTCTTTCTGCTGTCCTTGAAATTCGAGATAGATCCCGGGGTTCTCATGGAGGATGCGGGAAAAATGATTGGTTTCCAGATCGGTGATGATTTTTCCGGAGGGCGTGAGTTTTTTATCCACATTGCAACTGACCCCGATGGCGCGCAGTCCATCGACCCGGGTGATGTTGGCGAAACCGGGACTGGTTTCCATTTCGGCCACCGCGAGGAGGGGCACCTCGCGTCCGTCCGAAGTGCGGATGCGTATTTTTTCCAGATCGGCCAGGCGGCTCCGCTCGCGGGCGGTGTTGCGGACCATGACTTTGATTTCGTCCCGTCCCCGCTGCAGCCGAAGCGCTTCACCGCCGTAATAGGCCCGGTTCAGCTGCATGCCCAGATCCGCGACGGTGATGCCCAGATTTTCGGCCTCCGGTTTGAGGCGGAAACGGATTTCATTTTTGCCGGGCCGCATATCACTTTGAATCTGGGAAGTTCCCGGATACCCGGCCAGCAGGGCCTTCAACTCTTCAGAGACTTTATTCATTTGATCCAGATTGGATCCCTTGATCCGGATGTCCACCGGTTTGCCCGGAGGTCCCGCATTCAGTTCCTCCACTGAAAGAGCCTCTGCCCCGGCAATATGACCGATTTCCTTCTCCCAGAGCGACATGATCTCCTCGGACCCGAGTTTGCGGTCGGTGCTTTCGACCAGGATTATCTGCACCGAGCCAATATTTTCCCCGGTGCTGGAGTAGGGATCATTCAGGTTCTGGCCGGAGAGGCGCTGGACTTTTTCCACGGCGGGTCTGCCACTGCGGGTTTCGATTTTTGCATTCAGGCGGGTGGCGGCGGCATCAATCTGATCCAGTGCTTTCTCGGTCACTTCAATGGGCGTTCCGTTTGGAAATTCCACCACCGCGGTGAGCATAAAACTGTCGAAAGAGGGAAACATCTGAATGCTGATGCGTCCACTCGCCACGGTGCCCACGGTGACAATCAGTATCGCGATTGCGACACTCAGGGCGAGGTAGCGCCACTGCAGGGCCAGATCCAGAAACCTCTGATAAGGTCCGGCGGAAAAGCGCTCCAGCCTTTTTCCGGTGTGTTCATGCAGAGTGTTGAAAAAGCGCTGCATGCGGTTTCCGCTTTTGCGTTCACCGGGCAGGTGCACGCCCAGGTGGGCCGGAAGCAGAAACAGGCATTCGTATAGAGAGACGACCAGGCAGGCGATCACCACCACGGGAAGAATCGAAATAAATTTTCCCATGATTCCCCCCACAAACATCAGCGGAACGAAGGCGATAATCGTGGTCAGCACCGCGCCCAGCACCGGCATACCCACTTCGTGCACGCCTTTCACCGCGGATTCATAAGGGTCCGCCCCCGGCTGTTGCTGATGATGATAAATGGCCTCCCCCACCACAATCGCGTCATCGACGATGATCCCCAGCACCATAATCAGACCGAACAGAGAAATCATATTCAGAGAGCCCCCGACCGCCCAGAGAATGACCAGAGCGCCGGCAATCGAGATCGGCATTCCCATTCCGGCCCAGAAGCTGAGCCGCAGATCCAGGAAAAGCCAGAGAAGCAGAAAGACCAGGAAAAGTCCGATCACCCCGTTTTTCACCAGCAGATCAATGCGGGCCCGCAGCATCTGCGTGGTGTCGTAAATCAGCTCCACCTTCAGATTTTCCGGAAGAATCTGTTGGCGTTCCTGCAAAAATTTCTTGGTGGCCTCCGAGATATCGATGGCATCCTGCTGAACGGTTTTTTTCACGTAGAGGAACAGGGCGGGTTGGCCGTTGATTCCGGGGCGGATGGCATCCTCGGTGAATCCGTCGATGATTTCCGCCACCTGATTCAGCCGGATGCTTCGTCCATCCGGGTAGGTGATGACCGGAATATCCGCGATTTCCCTTCCGGTGTACTTCCGTCCCATGGTGCGGATGCGGACCACCTCGGATTCGCTGCGGATCAGGCCGCCCGGCACATTCAGATTGTATTCCCGGATTTTCTGCATGACCTGTTCAAGACTCAGCTGGAATTCGCGCAGCTTTTCTTCGGAAAGTTCGATGGAAATTTCATAGTCACGGGCCCCGAAGATTTCCACAATGGTGATGGGATCAAGCTGCAGCAGATCGTCTTTCACCCGCTCTGCCCATTCTTTAAGACGCTGCTCAGACATGTCGCCGGACACTGCAAGGATCATCACCGGATCTTTCAGCAGCATTTCAGAGATGACCGGATTTTCCGCATCCGCCGGAAAGGTGCTGATGCTGTTGACTCTGGAGGTGACGCGGTCGAGAACTTTCTGGGTGTCGGCACTTTCATCGACGGTGATGACCGCCGTGCCCATATTTTCCCCTGCGCTGGTCTGCAGTTCTTTGATCCCCGACTCCCCCTGAAGCACATCCTCAATTTTTCTGAGAATTCCCTCCTCGACCTCCTCAGGGTCGGCGCCGGGATACGCCACGCTTACCGAAATAAGATCCAGCGACATCTCCGGAAACATTTCTCTGCGCATCATCTGGATGCTGATAAGGCCGACCAGAAACATAAGAAAAATCATGATGTTCGCAAACACCACATTGGAGGCAAAGGCCGCGAGAAGTTTTCGCATGGTTACTCGGCCTCCACCAGTTTCACCCCTTCAAGAGGGGCGACGAGCCGGGTGATAATCACCTGATCCCCCGGCTGGATGCCGCCCGAGATATAGGTGATGTCCCCTTCAGAGCGGGCGACGGACACTTCCACGGTTTTCAGACGTCCATCGACATACAGGTAGCATTTATTGTCAAAGGTGACTGCGGAACGGGGGACGGCAAAGACCTGTTTCAATTCCTTACCGGGGATCCGCACCTGACAGAACATCCCCTCGGACAAAGGCAGTCCTGTTGCATGGGTGATGAGTTTTTCCTCGGGAATTCTGACCGCCAGCATGGCGGTGCGCGTGGTGGCATCAAAACGGACGATCCGGTTCAGTTCTCCCTCCCAGAGCGCTTCCGAACTGGATTCAGACCAGCGGATTTCCACGGGCACCGGCAGCAGAGGGGCAAACCATCCCCGCAGGGCAGGGGATGGATTCTGCGCGAAGGGAATCCAGTTCCGGAGATCGGCAGCGGTCACCGGCACTTCAATTTCCAGACGGGAGTCCTCGGCAATCTCAAAGATCATCTGCCCGGGCTGCAGCACTTCTGCCTGTTCCACCTGGGCGAGGACAATGCGGCCGGAAAGCGGGGAGCGGATTGCAGTGCGGGCCAGCTGCAGCCGGGCCTGTTCGACTCCGGCCCGCGCAGCCTTCAGTCCGCTTTCGGTCTCCAGGATCTGTCCGGGGACCAGGGCCAGAGCCTGCCGCAGCTGAAGAACCTGGGTTTCCGCCTGGGTCAGGGATCTTTCGCTGCTTTCGACCACCGCCTCCGAAACCGCCTGTCCCTCCTCGGAAAGCCGACGGGCCCGTTCAAATTCTTTGCGGGCGAGATCCCGGGAGCGTTCGGCCAGCTGCAGCTGCTCCCGGTTGGAGGCTTCCTGAATACGGATCAGTTCCAGGCCTGCTTCAAGCCGGGACACGGAAGCCTGCGCCTCCGC
>JBMTJR010000087.1:0-8713 GCA_049438565.1 Kiritimatiellia bacterium | reverse complement strand
TCTTTCCCGGAAGTATATTCACATGTATACCATGAACGGTACACCCTCTTATCTCGATTTCACCGAAATGATTTGTACGCATAAAAATCATCTTCCGCATTGGCAGCAGGGGGAGGTCTATCAGTTTGTGAACTGGCATCTGGGGGATGCGATCGCGGCTTCGGCCCGACGAAAAATCCACTTTGAGCGGCGGGCCTGGTTGAAGTGTCATCCCAAACCCTGGGATGCCGCAACCCGGGAGGAGTATGAGGTGAATTTTGGCGAACGGGTTCAGCATTGGCTGGATCAGGGGAGGGGCGAATGTATTCTGCGTCAGCCGAATGTGGCAAAAATCGTGGCGGACAGTTTGCATTTTCTGAATGGCAAACGCTATGATCTGGACGCCTTTGTGATCATGCCAAACCATGTGCATGTCCTGTTCCGGCCTTTGAGCGGAAATACGCTGGCCAATATCCTCAAAAGCCTGAAGGGGTTTACCGCCTTCAAAATCAATCAGGAACTACAGAAAGAGGGGTCGGTCTGGATGGAGGACTACTGGGACCGGATGATCAGAAGCGAGGTTCATTATCTCCAGGTCAGGAATTACATCCGAGACAATCCGGAAATGGCTGGGTTGAGGGAAGGGGAGTTTGTACGCTGGATGGGGGACATTCCTGTCCCCACAAAAACAGAAAAGAAATAAAAGTTGTGGGGGTTGCAAACCCCCGCTCCGTTTGGGGGTGTGGGGGTTGCAAACCCCCGCTCCGGGGTTATGCGCTTTCCACCACTTCCACAAAATGCCGGGGCATGATTCCGCAGGCCTCCGCGACCTGATGACGGCAGCTGAATCCATTGGCCACGATCTCGGTGCCCGGTGCCCGGGACCGCACGGCGGGAAAGAGCCGGTCCTCGCCGATGCGAAGACTGAGATCCCGGTGTTCATAGCCGAAAGCCCCTGCCATCCCGCAGCATCCGGCATCAATCACCCTGGCTTCAGGTAAGAGGCGCCGCAGTCCCTCTATGCCGAAAATGGACTTCTGATGACAGTGTCCATGAATCATCATTTTCGTAAATTTGGGTTTCAGAGGAACCTTCTGACGGTACAAATATTCATCAATCATCCAGATCCGCGCCGAAATACGGTTCCCCAGCGCTTCGTCCCCGATCAGATCCGGGAGATCGTCTTTCAATGCGGATGCACAGCTGGGCTCCAGACAGAGGATCGGCAGCTCCGGATCGGTGGCATCCAGACGCCGCAGCACTTTTTCTCCGTCCCGTTTGGCCAGTTTCAACAGTCCCTTGGAAATGCGCGCGCGCTGACTGTCACCCACGAACAGCGGGATCACCCTGTATCCGCAGTCACTCAGCAGCCCCAGGGCGGCCAGCCCGATGTGGGGTTCGTACGCATTGGTGTAGGAATCCACATACAGTCCCACTTCCCCCCTTTCTCCCGTTCCGATGGACCGGGTGTCTCCCAGCATGGATTTCAGGGAGCGCCGGGCAAACGCCGGCAGAGGACGCCGGGCATCGATGCCGGTCACTTTTTCCAAGCCCCGCCGCAGGAGCGGGAGCTGGTTGATTCCGTTGATCACAGGAGCAGCCGGCCCGGTCAGATATTCTGAAATTCCGGGCAGGTCCCCCACGATCCGGGCGCCCAGCGGCGTGCCGTGTTTTTCATAGCGTGCCTGCAGCACTTCGGCTTTCATTTTGGCCACATCCACCGCGTTGGGACACTCTTTTTTACAGGCCTTGCAGCCCAGACAGAGCCCCATCACCTCCTGCATCTCCTCCGAAGCCATACCGCCGTGCAGCTGACCACTGATGGCCAGCCGCAGCGCATTGGCCCGGGCGCGGGTGGAGTCTTTTTCATTGCGGGTGGCCATAAAACTGGGGCACATCACCCCGCTGCCCAGTTTGCGGCAGGCGCCCACGCCGTTGCACTGTTCGGTGGCCAGGGTGAGACCCCCCTGTTCCCGGTAGTGGAAATAAGCTTTTTTCTCCGTTTTTGCGGATTGTTCGGCATACCCGGGAACCTGATAACGGAGATGACTGGTGAGGGGAGGCGCGTCAATCAGCTTGCCCGGATTCATCAGATTCTCCGGATCAAACAGGCGTTTGACTTCCCGGAAGGCCTGATAAATTTGCGGACCGAAAAATTTGGGAATAAACTCTCCCCTCACCATGCCGTCTCCGTGTTCTCCGGCCCAGCAGCCTCCGTAATACACACAGCGTCCGAAGGCATATTCCGCAATCCGCCGCATCTTGGCGATGTCCTCCGGTTTATGCAGATCCAGTTCGGGGCGGGCGTGCAGAACCCCGACGGAGGCATGAGCGTAGAGGATCAGTTTCACGTTCTCCTGCCGGCATTTCTCCATTACTTCGGAAATGTAAGCCGGAAGATGCGGCAGCGGTATACAGGCATCCTCAATCACCGCCTGACCTTTGGTGGCCCCTCTGACGTTTGTGATCAGTCCCAGCCCCAGCCGCCGCACATCCCAGGCGTTCTGCTGACTCTCCGGCGTGGAGAAAAAGGGCATGGCATAGGCAAGTTTCTCGCTTCTCAGGGTCTGCAAGAGCCCCTCCGCTTTGGCGGAGAGCTCCTCCGTATTCTCTCCGAAAAACTCCACCAGCAACATCGCGCCGGGTTCGCCTTCGATAAAATCTGCGATATCCCGGGTACTGGGATTGCGTTGTGCCTCCCGCAGAACCGTTTCATCCAGCAGCTCAATCGCACTGGGCCCATGCGCCAGCATGGGTTCCACGTTTCGCAGTGCATCCATCAGATTCCGGTAATGCACCGCAACCACACCGGTGCTTTTGGGCAAAGGAATAAGTTTTACCGTGATTTCGGTCAGCACCCCCAGGGTTCCCTCGCTTCCGCAGATCAGCCGGGCCAAATTCCAGGGGCTGCTTTTCGGGTCTTCGAGGAATGCATCCAGCGCATAGCCGGAGACCCGCCGCATGACTTTGGGAAAGCGTTTTTCGATTTCACTCCGGTTCAGATCGATGAGATTTCGAAGGCCTTTCAGGTAAGGCTCCGCCGGGTCATTCCGCCAATTTTCCAGAGTTTTCGGCCCCAGTTCCAGGACCTCCCCGTTCGCCAGCGCGAGACGGCAGCCGAGCACATGATCGCTGGTGATCCCGTACACGACTGACCGGGTGCCGGAGGAGTTGTTTCCCACCATTCCCCCGATGGTGGCGCGACTGGAGGTCGCCGGATCCGGGGCGAAATGGAGTCCCGACGCTTTGGCCAGCAGATTCAGCTGATCCCGGATCAGGCCGGGTTGCACTCTCGCAAATCCTTTTTCCGCATTCAGTTCCAGACACTGACCCATGTGCCGGGTCACATCCAAAACCAGACCGGGTCCGTGGGTCTGACCCGAAAGCGAAGTGGCGGCTCCGCGGGGGGTGAGCGGAACTTTATGGGCCGAACAGCATTTCAGCGCCGCGGCGACATCGGCCTCATCGCGCGGACAGGCCACCGCCAGCGGGAGGATTTGATAATGACTGGCATCGGTCGCATGAATCCCGCGGATAACCTCCGCATCGCTGACCTCTCCCTGAAAAACAGAACGCAGCTCCTGAAGAAAATTCATTTCCGCTCCCTAAAGTGTCGCCCCGGACTTACCAATCAAATTTCAAAGAAATTGAATTTGGAACCTTACACATGCTGACAGAGTAAATCGGTTTCTCCAAAGTCATTTCCTTTGTAAAGCAGGGTTTGACCCAGTTGCGCCGCCAATGCATAAGAACAACAATCTCCGATATTCAACCCTGCGGGGTGTCTGCCTTTGCCGTAGCGATGCCAGGCTTCCGTGGCAAGCGCGGATTGTTCCAGGTCAAATGGGATCACATTGATCTCCAGCGTATAAAAGAGAATCTCCAATTCTCGGATGCCTTCGGGGCCTTTGCGCGCACCCACCACGATCCGGGATTCAAGCAGGCTGAATGCGGAAATATTCAGAGAACCTGTATTGGAAAGAATCGAAGCAACCGAAGGGGCTTCCGGTTCAGCAAACAGCAGGGCGATGAGGGCCGATGCATCAATCACCATGAGGAAAGAAACCTTCATTGTTGTAGCCCAGGATTTCGTCGGGAGATCGGGGGTCCTTGTCCGGCAGCGAACTACAACGTTTTGAAATCTCCAGCAAAACAGCCTCTGTGCGGGGAGCCCGACGGGCCATTTTTATTTGGCGCAGTTGCTCCCGCAGGGCATGACCAATTGCGTCCGTGAGGCTTGTTCCGTTTCGCTGAGCCACTTCACGCGCCATCTTTTCCACTTCTTCATTTTTGAGAGTAATTGCCATACCTTCATTATTCATGAACTATTTACTGAATCAATAAAATAGATTTCCCTTTTTTCCTTCATTACCCCCCATGGCTGGAAAGCAGCTCTTTTGCCGCCAGAGCCACGGTGGCAAAGCGGTGATGCGTGAAGATGCCGAATCGGGGGTCCCGGCCCAAACCCGCCCGGCTGGCGGCCGGAGAGGTCAGTCCGCAGCCAAACCGGGCCAATTGACGCGGAGAGCGCAGGGCGGGATGGCTCTCCTGAATCAGCTGTTTCAACAGATGAGTTTCCGACTCCAGCAGGCGGTCGGGTTCCGGCTTCGGGAGCGTCGGAACCTTTTCTTCGAGACAGCGGTCACAGTGTCCGCAGTCCGACTCCAGCTTTTCGCCGAAATAGTTCAGCACCGCGCGGACGCTGCATTCCGGTGATCCGGCCAGGTCCAGCACCTGACGGATCCGGGCCAGGTCCCGGTTTTCAGACTGCTGAAAGCGTTTGGCGATGCGGCGGGCCAGTTCCGAAGGCTCCGCAGGCCGGTTGACAAAGCGGTAGCGCAGCCGGAGGCCCGAGACTTTCAGGATCAGCTCGCCTTTCTCCTCCAGATAATTCAGGGCGGAGACCAGACGCTGCCGGTCCTCGCCCATGGCCGCGGCTGCGTCACTCAGATTGAGGCTGAACCAACTGCGGCCCTTGCGGGCCTGGGAAAAAAGTTTTTTCAGAAAGGCCTGCCGTTCGGGGTCGAAGGAGGCCAGCATTTCGCGGGAGGGACGCTGCGGCTGAAATTTATATTCGGTGTAGTGGGGGCCCAGCGAGGTCAGGACGCCCTCCAGTTCCAGATAGGTCAGGAGGGTGGAGAGAACCAGATTCCGGATATCGTATTTGACCGCAAGTTCGTAGATGGAGAGGTCAAAGGTCTCCGGCTGGGCGAGCAGTTCGCCGATCAGCCCCTGCACGGATTCCGGATCGGGGGTGTCCCCGTAAGAAAAATTCTCCAGCGTGGCCACGTCCTCCGGGCAGAGCAGCAGATCGCAGTGGGAGGACTTTCCGTCCCGCCCGGCTCTTCCGGTCTCCTGCATATAATTTTCCAGTGACTTGGGTGGGTTGTAATGAATCACATTCCGGATATCCGCTTTGTCAATTCCCATGCCGAACGCAATGGTCGCCACCACCATGCTGTCGGATCCGGCCATGAAAACATCCTGAATCCGGTGCCGCTCTTCGGCACTGAGTCCGGCGTGGTAGGCCTCCGCCGCATAACCTGCCCGGCGCAGACGCTGCGCCACCTCCTCTGCGGTTTTCTGCAGCGTCACATAAACAATGGTGGCGCCGCGGGGACGTTCCTTCAGGCGCTGCAGCAGCAGCGCCTCCCGCTCCTCTGCGCGGCAGGGGCGGAGATGCATCAGAAGATTGGGACGGTGAAAGCCGGTATTTACATAGGCCCGGGGCGGAATGTCGAAACTTTCGCAGATATCCTTTGCGACTGCCGGAGTGGCGGTGGCGGTGAGGGCAAGAACCCGCTCCACCCCGAGTTCGGCGGCCAGACCGGCCAGCTTCATATAGTCCGGACGGAAATTGTGTCCCCATTCTGAAATACAGTGGGCCTCATCAATCACCATCAGCCGGATCCGGATCCGCCGCAGCCGCTGCAGAAAGCGCTCACTGGCAAAACGCTCCGGGGCCACATACAGCAGCTTCAAATCCCCTTTCCACAGATCGTCCCAGACCTGCCGGGATTCCTCCGCCGTCAGACTGGAGTCCATCCGGGCCGCTTTGATTCCTTTGCGCTGGAGAAAATCAATCTGATCCTTCATCAGGGCAATCAGGGGCGACACCACCAGGGTCATTCCCTCCAGGATCAGCGCCGGCAACTGATAACAAAGACTTTTCCCGCCTCCGGTGGGAAACACCGCCAGAGCTGAATCTCCCGCCAGCAGCCGTTCCACCACCGCCGCCTGTCCGGGCCGAAAAGAATCGAACCCGAAAACGGTTTTGAGTACCTGCTGCGTCTGAGAAGAAGTGGACATGAAAGAAACCAATCATATGTATACGTTTGTGAAAATAAAAAAATCCATATATTTTTGCCGCCTGATTATTCCAAATCGAAATCGGGATCGGATTAAACAAAAGTATGGTTTCGAGAAATGGTTTTAAAACTGTAGCCGCGAAACGGCGCGAAAATTTCAACCCCTATAGCCCCGTAATGAAACGATTAAGAAAAATGTCTCTGTAATTTATGACATCTTTCAGTTTACCTGTTTCTTAAAACTCACCTCTTGCTTTCGGGGATGGAGCGTTTCAGAGGGGGCTATAGGGGTCGAAACCGAATGGTGCTAATTTAAGCCTAATTATCAGAAAAAGAGGATCTAAACCCGATTACGATATCGATGGCGATTTCGATATCGATTCGATGCGCTCTGAAACAGCGAATGGCAGATTTGCTTAACAAAACTAAAATTTATCGATATCGCTATCGTGGTCGCTATCGTAATCGATTTATTTCATCTACGTGCATAATTTAGCCGTTCAGATTACCCTTAAGTTCGTGCCATTCGGGTCGAAACCTTTTGTGTCCCCTCGTGGCAAAACAATATCCGGCTGCGCTATTTTTGAACATCCTCCAAGAGGATCCGCCAAGGACCTAAGGATTGATCCCGGTTTCGCGGTGGAACGGCAGGGTTTTGCATATCAAATATTCTTTTTCCCCAAGCCAGTTCTTTGCGCTTTTGGATAGCATTCAGGCCCCGGGTACCGTACAAGCCGGTGATCGTTTTAAGGAGAATCTTTATGAAAAAATCAGCTTTGGTCACCGGCGGGGCCGGATTTCTGGGAAGTCATCTTTGCGACCGTCTGTTGTCGGAAGACTATGATGTCATTTGCATGGACAACTTTTTTACCGGTCAGAAGCAGAACATTGCTCATTTGATGAACAATCCCTATTTTGAACTGGTCCGTCACGATGTCACGCTTCCTTATGTGGTGGAAGTGGATGAAATTTACAACCTGGCCTGTCCCGCCAGCCCGGTCCATTATCAGTTCGACCCGGTCCAGACCACCAAAACCTCCGTGCACGGTGCCATCAATATGCTGGGACTGGCCAAGCGCACGCACGCCCGCATCATGCAGGCCTCCACCAGCGAGGTGTACGGGGATCCGGAAGTGCATCCGCAAAGCGAGTCCTATTGGGGCAAAGTGAACCCGATTGGCATCCGCAGCTGTTATGACGAGGGCAAACGCTGTGCGGAAACGCTGTTTTTTGATTACTGGCGGCAGCATCAGGTCGACATTAAAGTGGTGCGGATTTTTAATACCTACGGACCCCGGATGCATCCTCACGACGGCCGGGTGGTCTCCAACTTTATTGTGCAGGCGCTGCAGGGAGAGGATATCACGATTTACGGAGACGGATCCCAGACCCGCAGTTTCTGTTTTATGGACGATCTTATTGAGGGATTCCGCCGGTTGATGCAGACCGAGAAAGGTTTCACCGGACCAGTGAATATTGGAAATCCTGGCGAGTTCACCATGCTTGAACTGGCGGAAAAGGTGATTGAACTCACCGGATCCAGCTCCAAGCTGGTCTTTCAGGATTTGCCGCAGGATGATCCCAAACAGCGCAAACCGGATATCAGTCTGGCCAAACAGCATCTCAATGGCTGGGAGCCCAAGGTGCAGCTCGAGGAAGGGCTGCGCCGCACCATCGAATATTTCCGGACCCAGCTCTGAGTCTGCGGATCCCCGCAGCAGGTGGCGTATGACATTTTTCTGGGCTTTTCTCTCCGGTTTCGCAATGATCTGTGCGGGGGCCTACGCGTGGTGGCAGTTGGTGGAACACCGGTTGACCGTGATTGAGTCCGGCAAATTATACACTTCAGGGGCCATGCCCCCTCAGCGTCTGCAAAAGGTGGTTCGACGCCTGGGAATCCGTACTGTGGTGGATTTGCGCACACCGGGAGAGGGCGAGGAAAAAATTGCCGCGGAAAAAGCCGCCCTGGATGCCTGCGGTGTCCATCATCTGAATCTCCAGTCCCCGCAGGTTCCGCCGGATGACATCCGCGACCGTTATCTCCGCTGGCTCGAGGATCCTGAACACCTTCCCGCGCTGGTGCACTGCAATCATGGCGAGGGCCGGGCGGTGCTGTTTGGCGCGCTCTGGCGTATCGAATTCATGGGACTGGATCCCGAAAAAGCGCGCAAAAAGTGTCGGCTGCTCACCACCCGGGGTTCCAGTTTTGACCTCCGGAAGGTCAAAGGCGCCTATCTGCATACTTATCAGCCGCAAAGAAAGAGATGAACCGGCGCATTTTGAGAGAAGTGAGGTTTGATCAGGCATGAACTGCAACGCAGTGTCCCCAACCCAGCCATGGGTGCAACCCATGGAAAAGGAGCATTTGAGTTGCAAAACCCTGAAAGGGTGGCCCCATATTTCCGAAGACTTTGCGGAGTTGGGGC
>JBMTJR010000086.1:0-8695 GCA_049438565.1 Kiritimatiellia bacterium | reverse complement strand
CTCCTCCGCTCCTGCGGCAACCGCAAGTGCCGGCAAAGACGTTCCCCTTCTTTCCGCAAATCCGGTCTCCGGCAAAACCTATGTGGTGCAGTCCGGAGATTCTCTCAGTGTGATCGCCCGTCGCTACGGAAGTTCGGTCAATGAACTTAAAAGCCTGAACAGTCTGAAAAGTGACCGCCTGCTGGTGGGTCAGATTCTGAAACTTCCGGCCGGAAGTTCCGCCACGGCTTCTGTGGACAATGTGTCCGTCCCGCCTCTCGCCCCCCGGCCGACTCCCCGGATTCCAGCTCCGGCCCCCACGCCGATTCCGGCACCGACCCTGGATCTGGAACCGCAGATCATGACCCCGGTGGTGGAGGAATCCGCCGCTCCGGAAGTGGATCCGGTGGTGAGCAAAGCTTTCCCCATTGTGGTGCAGGAAGGGGATACCCTGGAGAGCATTGCCAACAGTTATATTATTCCTGTGGAGGAAATCCGCAAACTCAACAACCTGTCCCCGACCGACGAAGTGAAAGTGGGTCAGAAGTTGCAGATCCCTCCCAGCGTTTACTGATTCTGCGCTGATACATGACACGATCCCCGCGTCAACGTGACCCGTCACCATGGCAGGAGGGGGATGACACCTCACCCGGACAGGCCCGGCTGATCTGTATCTGTGTGCTCGCCCTGTTTGCCATCAGCATCACCATGCTGTTCAGCATCGGGATCGGACAGAAAAATCCCACCCACTATCCCCTGCGGCAGCTGGCCTATGGGTTGGTGGCGGTGTTCGGGTGTGTGTTCACCAGTTTTGTTCCCACTCTTTACTGGAAAAAATGGATGCCCTGGCTCTGCGCCATGAGCGTGATTCTGCTCCTGATGGCCCGCCTCGTGGGCAAAGATATTTACGGAGCCCACCGCTGGCTGAGTCTGGGTCCGGTGAACTTTCAGCCCTCCGAACTGGCCAAACTCTCCTCCATCCTCTGGGTCTCGTTTTGGCTGAGCCTGTACCGTCGCCGGGCAGGTGAGTTTCTGCGCGGATTTCTGCTTCCCGCCGCCGGCCTGGGAATGCTCTGTCTGCTGGTGCTGATTGGACCTGATTTTGGAACCACCATGCTGATCGGTGGCACCGGCATTCTGGTGATGTTCATGGGCGGCACCCGAATCATTTACCTGCTGGTCTCCGCCGTGGTGGCGCTGACCGGTCTGGGCGCGCTGATCCTCCAGGACAAAGAACGGCTGAGCCGGATCACCTCGTTCCTGCATCCCGAAAAATACGCGGATGATGATGCCTATCAGCTGATGGGCTCCCTGCATGGATTTATTGAGGGCGGCCTCACCGGGAAAGGAATCGGCGAGAGCCTGCAAAAGTTTTATTACCTCCCCGAGGCACATACCGATTTTATTCTGGCCATCCTCGCCGAGGAACTGGGTCTGGTGGGCACCTGCACCGTCCTCGTGCTCTACGCCACCATTTTTGTCTGCGGCATGGTGATCTCCCTCCGCTGCAAAGACAGTTTCGGCCGCCTGCTCGGACTCGGAATCACTTTTCTGCTTTCGCTTCAGGCCGTCATCAATGTGGGAGTCGTGACCGGGTCGATGCCCACCAAAGGACTGCCGCTTCCTTTTGTCAGTTATGGGGGATCCAGTCTGGTGTTTATGGCCGCCATGGTGGGGATCCTGTTCCGCATCGCCAAAGGCGGGAGCGGGGGACGCGATGCGAAATCCGCAGCGATGACCGGTCAGCAGTGGCTGTAATAACGGCAACCGTGCATTTCAGCTGCAACGCAGCGGCTCCCAGATTTAGACCATTTTCGAAAATAGCGTAACCAGATATTTTTTTCTTCGTTTCATTACGGGGCTATAGGGGTTGAAATTTTCGCGCCCTTTCGCGGCAGCAGATTTATTACTCTAAAACCCTTAGGGCGGAAGCAAGCTTCCTTTAAAAAAGCGGCAGCAAACGGCCGCACTCCAAAAATATTAAAACCTGACCTTAATGATGACTGCTCAAAAATTCTGGAGTGCGGCTGCTTGCTGCCGCTTTTGGGGCGAAGCAGCTTGCTGCAAGAGGGAACAAGTCTTGCTTATTTCTACAGCATTGTCAAAAATAGCAGTGTCAGATAATTTTTTGTTTTGCCACGAAGGGGCGCAAAAATTTCGACCCCTATAGCCCCGCTCTGAAATGCTCCGTATCCGAAAGGACAAGTTGAACTTTATCAAAGAGTTCGCCTGAATGATGTCAAAAAATACCCAGCCAATTTTCTTCTTCGTTTCATTACGGGGCTATAGGGGTTGAAATTTTCGCGCCCTTTTGTGGCCTCAGTTGTATTTACATTGTTCCAGACGAAGCAGAGCGAAAGCGCGGCCCCATATCCACCAAAGCCCACTCTTCTCTCAAGGGGTTTTTCCGCGAAAACGAAAGACGGTGGATCGGTTTGTGGTCCCGGTGGATCAGTTCGAAATCGCTGACCTCATCCTCCTCCAGACGATAGGGCTCCGTGGAGGTCCAGCGGGCGTCCGCCGCCACAAGTTCTGACACCTGTTGAAAATAGGGTTCATGGTCCGTGGCAAAATGAACCACGCCGTCCGGAGAAAGGGTCCGCTCCAGGCTGTCCAGAAAAGGTGCGGACAGCAATCGGTTGTCCACGTGCCGGTCTTTGGGCCAGGGATCAGGAAAGTAGATGTAGCAGATGTCGATCCAGCCCGGAGGAATCAAATAAGTCATGGCATAGGTCGCCTCCATGCGCAAGAGACGGATGTTCCGGAGACCCAATTGGTCCGCTTTGCGGTCAATTTTCCGGATTCGCCGCAGTTTCCGTTCAATCCCCAGCAGGCGCATTTCCGGATGACGGGCCGCATGCGCGAGCAGAAACCGGCCCTTTCCGCAACCCAGATCCACCGCCCGGGGGCCGCGCTGTTCCCAGGTGGATTCAAGATCCAAAGGGTTCAGCCAGTCTGTCGGCCAAAGCCGCAGACTCCGCGCATCCGGTACTGGAGGAACCGTTCTCATTCTGTCAGCAGGGCCCTGATTTCCGCCACGTCCTGCTGAATCCGGCTGCGCAGGAGTTCCGGATCCTGAATCGGCGTGGCTTTTCTCTGAAAACGGATGCAGTCCACTTCGAGACTTTCCTGATAGAGGTCCCCGCAAAAATCCAGCAGGTGCACTTCAACCAGCCGTGGCTCGTGGGTGATGTACCCGGCTCCCGGATATCTTTTGCCTGCATGAGTGACCTGCATGGCATAGACCCCCGGCGGAGGCAACAGGACTTCCGCTCCGGGAATAAAATTGGCGGTGGGAAAGCCGAGTTCCCGGCCGAATTTTTTGCCGGGTCTGACGCATCCCTCCAATTG
Organism: Kiritimatiellia bacterium; assembly: GCA_049438565.1. GTDB lineage: Bacteria > Verrucomicrobiota > Kiritimatiellia > SS1-B-03-39 > UBA6053 > UBA6053. Next base: position 5,365 of record JBMTJR010000086.1, on the reverse strand, counting down.
ATAGGGCCGTCCCAGCATATCCGCCGCCCGCTCCAGATGGCCCTGCCGAATCTCCTCCCGGATCCGGGTCGAGGAAATCAGTCCGCCGTCCAGATGCACCTCCTCCGCGATCTCCACCAGAATGCCCCGGGCCTTGGCCCACTGCCGCAGATACGCCACATCTCCGCGGCCTTTGCAGCCGAACCGCCAGTTGGGGCCGACCACGATGCCCCGCAACTGGGGAATGCCGGAGGAGAGCTGCTCCAGAAATTCGTCCGGTTCAAGCCGGGAAAGTTCAGGGGTGAAGGGAAGCCGGAGTTGAAAATCCACTTGCTGCAGGGTCAGCAGTTCCTGAATTTTCGCTTCGGTGCAAAGCAGCGGCGGCGCAGTATCCGGATGCAGGATCCGGGAAGGATGGGGGGTGAAGCGCATCACCCCGGTTTTGGCCTGTTCCGGACGGGCCAGATCCCGGGCCTGGGAAATCACCCGTTTATGTCCGGCGTGGAGACCGTCAAAGGCTCCGATGGCCAACACCACCGGATGCGGAGGGATTTCATTCCACTTTTTATAAATGGGCAGGCTGAGCGCCGGGGGGGAAGGGGGCAGCGGCAGGAGGCGGGCCTCCAGATCCGCGGGATCGAGTTCCCGGAGCTCCTCCACAGAGATGGCGTCGGCCACCCGGTATTGACCGGAGGAAATGCGCCGCAGACGCGAAAGGTGCGCACCGCAGCCCAGCGTCTGACCCAAATCATGCGCAAGCATGCGGATATACGTTCCTTTGCTGCAGCAGACCCGCACATCGATTTCCGGGAGACGCAGACCGGTGATCTCATAGGAGAAAATCGTGACCGGCCGGGGAGGGCGTTCAATCACCTCTCCTTTCCGGGCCATCTTGTACAGCGGTACCCCGTCTTTTTTGATCGCGGAGACCATGGGCGGGATTTGCAGGATATCCCCCCTGAACCGGGAAAGAATCTCCTCCAGCTTCTCCCGGGTCAGCCCCTCCGGAACCGGCCGGGTTTCCTCCGGCTCCCCGTCGGCATCCTGGGTGGAGGTGGTTTGGCCGAGGGTATAGGTACCCTCATAGACCTTTTTCCCCTGCATGACCGAATCACTGCATTTGGTTCCTTTGCCCAGCAGCAGCACCAGCAGGCCGGTGGCCATGGGGTCCAGGGTTCCGCCATGACCCACTCTGGCCAGCCGAAAACGGCCCCGGACAAAATTCACCACATCGTGGGATGTCCAGTCCTGCGGTTTGTCGACCAGCAGGATACCGTCCAGTTTCCAGCCGTGTTTTCTACCTCTCCGCGGCGCCATCCGGTTTCCCTTCACTCACCGGGTTGTCATCTGCCATCGGCGGCAAATTATCCAAAATCTGATAGATCCGGTCGGCATGTTCCTGACCATGATCCTCGAAAAACTGCAGATGCGGGGTGTGTTTGAGCACCACATTCCGGGCAATCAGCTTTTGAAAATCATGACGGTTCCGGTTCAGTGTTTTCACCACCTCGGCACACTGGGTCTGCATGGATTCGTCCTCCAGAATCGAGACCATGACTTTGGCTTTTTTCAGATCCGGTGTGATGTCGACCGCGGAAACCGTAATCCGGGCCAGATCCAGAGGCGGATTGAACTGCATTTGATAGAGACCGTTTGCGATTTCATGCCGCAACAGCTCGTTTACCCGTTCAACACGTTTACTGGGCATGGCGGATTACAGATCCTGTGCTCTGTCTTCGGTGACGTAAACTTCCACCACGTCGCCGACCTCAAAGTTATCGAAATTCTGCAGTTTGATTCCGCACTCCTGACCGTTTCCGACTTCCTTGACTTCATCCTGGAAACGTTTGAGCGTGGAAATCGCTCCCTGATAGATGATGTCCCTTCCCCGGAGAACCCGGGCCCGGGCATTGGCGCGGATGCGACCGCTGGTGACAATACAGCCGGCCACATTTCCTTTTTTACGCAGCTTGAACATGGCCCGGATTTCGGCGGTTGCCACGACTTTCTCGTGCTGAACCGGTTGCAACAGTCCCAGCATAGCCGCGCGCACCTCGTCAATCAGCTCATAGATAATATCGTACAGGCGGATTTCCACACCGGCATGTTTGGCCGATTTGACCGCCGCGTTCTCTTTGGCCACGTTGAAACCGATGATGATCGCGTTGGAGGCGGAGGCCATCAGCACATCATTTTCGTTGATCGGGCCGATTCCTTTGCCGATAAACTTCAGGCGCACTTTCTCGCTGGTGATTTCCTCCAGCGACTGCACAATGGCCTCCAGACTTCCCCGCACATCACATTTCAGCAGGACGCCGAGTTCCTCCACGTCATCCAGACCGGCCTGGGCGAACAGATCGTCAAGCGACGCACCCCTTTCTGGCCCCTGCAGAGCTTTCTGACGGTTCTCGATCTGCACTTCCTCGCTGCGCGCCCGGGCCTCTTTTTCATTGGCCACCACTTCAAAACGGTCACCCGGATTCGGAACGTCGCCAAGACCCATCAGTTTCACTGCGTGGGAGGGCGTCGCCTCCTTGACCCGTCCGCCATTGGGAGAAATCAGCGCCTTCAGTTTTCCGTAGGTTTCCCCGCAGAGCACGACGTCTCCGGCTTTCAGGGTGCCTTCGGTCACCAGCACGCTGGCGGTGGGCCCCATGCCTTTTTCCAGCTGCGACTCAATCACATAGCCCGCCGCACTCACGGAGGGTTCGGCTTCCAGCTCCAGGATTTCCGCCTGCAGCAGAATCATTTCCAGCAGAGAATCCAGACCCTCGCCGGTATGCGCACTCACGGGCACGGCCACAATTTCTCCGCCCCATTCCTCCGGGGTCAGGTCCGCTTTCTGCATGTCCTGGTAAACCCGGTCCACATTGGCGTTGGGCAAATCGATTTTGTTTACCGCAACCATCAGCGTCACGTCGGCGGCCTGGGCGTGTTTGATCGCCTCCACGGTCTGCGGTTTGAACCCTTCATCCGCGGAGACCACAATCACCACAATGTCGGTCAGATCCGCACCGCGGGAGCGCATGGATGTGAACGCCGCGTGACCGGGGGTGTCCAGAAAAGTGATTTCTTTGCCGTTCACCTGCACCGTGTAGGCCCCGATATGCTGCGTGATTCCTCCGGCTTCTCCCCGCACCACATTGGTTTTGCGGATCTTGTCGAGCAAAGAGGTTTTGCCATGGTCCACATGTCCCATGAAAGTGACCACCGGCGGACGGGTCTTGGCTCCCTCCGTTTTGGTACCTGTTTTCTTGCCGCCCTTTTCTTTTTTGTTTTTGGACTTCTTCTTCTTTTCGGCGGGCGGTTTGACCGCTGCCGGATCGGCAGACTCGGTTTTCTCCGGCGCCGGGGGAGGGGGGGCGGGTTTGGGTTTTGGCTTGGAGGTCAGCACCTCAAAACCGTGCGCCTCGGCAAGTTTTTTGGCCGTATGCTTGTCGATCGACTGGGTGATACTCGCAAAAACCCCCATTTTCATCAGGGAGGCGATGAGCAGGTTGGGTTTTACATCCAGTTTTTCGGCCAGCACTTTCACCGCAATGTTGTCGAAAATTTCCAGCACATTGGAAACTTCGGGTTCCTCTGCCGGGGCGTCGGCCTCAGGCAGGGTCTCCTCTGCGGGGGTGGATTCCTCTTCAGCAGCCGAATCCTCTACCGGGGCGGTTTCCGCCTCGGATGCCTTCGTCTCTGTCCACTCCGGAGCCTCTCCGGTCGCGGCATGGGTCACGATCCGGACCTGTTCCTCATCCAGAACACTGAAGTGGTTGTGCACCTCAATGCCTTCCATTTCAATCAGTTCAATTAATTCCTTGTTTGGAATATCCAGTTTTTTTGCCAGCTCAAATACTCTCATAAATTTTATTCACTACTTCCGAATTGTTTTTCGTAGGCTTTTTCCGCGGCGCGTCGAATACCGGCCGCAGTGTCAGCATCAATCTGATCACCATCCACTAAATCATCGACTTCCGCGGCCATGATTCCCTCCAGACTCAGAAATCCGTTCTGAACCAGCGCCAGAGCCTGGGCTTCCTCAATACCGTCCACCGCGGCGAGCGTTTCAATGGCCATGGCCACCCGTTCCTCAAATCCCATGGCGCTCTCGTCGCGACTGATATCGATCTTCCAGCCAGTGAGTTTGGAGGTCAGACGGGCATTCTGCCCTTTTTTGCCAATGGCCAGAGAAAGCTGATCCTGATGCACCTTCACTTTCACGGTCTGGGTGGTTTCATCGACTTCCACGGTACTCAGTTCGGCCGGCTGCAGGGAATTGCGCACCAGCGTCTCAATATTGTCACTCCAGCGGACAATATCAATTTTCTCTCCACCCAGTTCCCGCACGATATTTTTCACCCGGATGCCGCGCAGTCCCACACAGGCACCGACCGGATCCACTTTGGGGTCCGGACACCAGACCGCCACTTTGCTCCGGAAACCGGCTTCCCTGGCGATCCCGCGGATTTCCACGGTCCTTTCCGCAATTTCCGCCACTTCCAGTTCAAACAGGCGGCGGACAAAATTCGGGTGACTTCTGGAAAGCAGAATCTGCGGACCGGAAGGCGGATTGGTCACACTGACCACGTAACAGCGGATGCGGTCATTGATATTGTAATCCTCGGTCGGCACCCGTTCCCGCTGCGGGAGGATTCCTTCCCCCACGCCCAGGTCCACAAACACATCATTCCGCTCAAAACGGCGGATGGTCCCGGTGGCAATGTCGCCGGCCCGGTCCTTGTGCATGTCAAAAATCTTTCCTTTTTCCGCATTGCGGATGTGATGGAGAATCGCCTGCTTGGCGGTCTGGGCCGCAATGCGTCCAAAACTCTGCGGATCCACATTGTGCTCCACCAGATCGCCGATCTGCGCATCCGGATTCGTGGCCCGGGCATCCAGCAGCGAGATTTCGCTGTCATCATTGGGGAATCCACCGACCACTTTCACCTGCGTGTAGGCATGAATCTGCAGGGTTTTACGGTCGACCTCCACCCGGAGCTCCTCCTGGGCATTGACACCCTTGCGGGATGCGGTCATCAGCGCACTCTCCAGTGCCTGAATCAGGGTCTCGCGGTCGATGCCCTTCTCGCGCTCGTAAAAATCAATGACGGCCTGTAATTCCGAATTCATAACGTTACCTGTTGGAAAATCTCAAAATGTTTGGGTTCATTTGAACCGGAGACAAAAAAAAGTGGATCGGGGACCCACCACTTTCAGCACTCCAGATAAAAACGACGTTTGGATGTGTAACCCAAACATCCTTGTACGTCAATGTTGTTTTGTTGCTGATTTCCAATGTTTTTTTAAATTTTTCCTCAGAGATATATCCCAATCATAATCGGAATCGATATTCAGACTCACTGCCGCATCCTTGTGGCGGAAGACCGGGGCAGGG
>JBMTJR010000085.1:0-8756 GCA_049438565.1 Kiritimatiellia bacterium | reverse complement strand
GTGCCGGAGGCCCGCACGTTGGTCATCTGTTTGGCCCGGCAGGGGTTCACCGGCAGATCTCCGGGCCGACTGCTCTCCCCGATCACCATGCCGTCGTACACATCCTCCCCCGGACCGATAAAAAGTTTTCCGCGCTCCTGAATCGTGTCCAGCGCATAGGCGGTGGAGGTTCCCTGGGCTCCGGAAACCAGTGCACCGGTGTTCCGGGAGGGGATTTCCCCGGCCATGGGGGCGTATTCTTTGAACATGTGACTCATCACCCCCTCACCGCTGGTGAGGTTGGTGAGAAACCCGTCGATGCCGATCAATCCCCGCGTGGGGCAGACCGCCTGCAGCAGCACCCGGCTTCCCTGATGTTCCATATGGGTGATTTCACCTTTCCGGGCGGCCAGAGACTGCATGAGATCCCCCAGCGTATTTTCCGGAATATCCAGCCACACATCCTCGTAGGGTTCGAGTTTCTGACCGTTCTCGTCGGTGTGAATGATCACTTCCGGGCGGGAGACCAGTATTTCAAATCCTTCCCGGCGCATGGTTTCCATGAGAACCGCAATCTGCAGTTCCCCGCGGGCCTGCACGATAAAGGAGGCGCCCCCCTCGGCTTCTTTCACATTCATGGACACGTTGGTGTACATTTCCCGCTGCAGGCGGTCGCGGAGATGGCGGGAGGTGACAAATTTTCCTTCTTTCCCGGTAAACGGCCCGTCGTTCACGCAAAACTGCATCTGCAGAGTGGGCGGATCAATTGCGGTGTGGGGCAGGGGAACCTGATCCTCGTTTTTGCACAGCGTTTCGCCGATGAATACATCCTCAAATCCGGCAATTCCCACAATTTCGCCCGCCTCGGCGGACTCAATCTCATTCAGGCCCATCCCGGTGAATCCGTAAAGTTTCATCACCGATCCGTTCTCCGGAGCTGATTCGTGGGGCAGACGGCGGATGGGCTCGCCTTTTTTGATCGAACCCTCGCGCATACACCCAATGGCAATCCGGCCCACATAAGGATTCCAGTCCAGATTGCTCACCAGCATGCGGAAAGGCGCATCGGCTTTGATCTCCGGGGCGGGAATTTTTTCCAGAATGGCATCAAACAGCGGATGGAGATTTTCCCGGGGATCGTCCAACTCCTCCACCACGTAGCCCCCCAGGGCGGAACCATAGAGGAACTGGGCGTGAAACTGCTCCTCGGAGGCATCCAGTTCGAGCAGAAGATCCAGTACCTTGTCGTGAACTTTCAGCGGATCCGCAGTGGGACGGTCCATTTTATTCACCAGCACCATCAGGGTAAGATTTTGCTCCAGAGCTTTGCGCAGCACAAAACGGGTCTGCGCCTGCGGACCGTCAGAGGCATCCACCAGCAGAATGACGCCGTCGACCATTTTCAGAATCCGTTCCACTTCTCCGCCGAAATCGGCGTGTCCAGGGGTGTCCACGATGTTGATTTTGGTGCCTTTCCACACCAGCGAGGCGTTTTTGGCTTTGATGGTGATTCCTTTTTCACGTTCCAGATCCATTGAATCCATGGCCCGCTCCGCCACATCCTGATTTTCACGGAACACGCCTCCCTGATGCAGCATTGCATCCACCAGGGTGGTTTTGCCATGGTCCACATGGGCGATAATTCCGATATTTCGAATACTGGGGGCGGTCACTGAGAACTCCGGGAAAGGGTGTAAAAGGCTGATTGAAGTAGTTTAATTCCTGAAAAAACCAAGTGGAATCTTTGTGCATTTCATTTTGTGGGGTATCTTGAATCCATGAAAAGAATAATACCCTTCCTGATTCTGCCACTTGCGGTGTGGATTTTCCCGCTGGGCGCCGAGGAGAAACCCGGCATTCCCTCCAGCGAAGCGGAATGGAAGCAGCGCCTGAGCCCTGAGGAGTACCAAGTCCTCCGCAAAAAAGGGACGGAACGTCCGAATTCAAGTAAATTGATCCGTGAAAAACGCAAAGGAACTTTTGTATGTGCGGGCTGCGGTCATCCGCTCTTCACCTCTTCAGCCAAATACGAAAGCTGTACGGGCTGGCCGAGTTTTTATGAGCCGATGGATCCCTCTGCGGTGGGAACCAGGGAGGACCGCTCCCATAATCTTGTCCGGACGGAGGTGTATTGCGCGAAGTGCAACGGCCATCTGGGACATGTGTTTCCCGACGGGCCCCAACCCACCGGACTGCGTTACTGCATGAACGGGGTGGCGATGAAGTTTGTTCCGGATCCGGAAGCCAAAGCCGGGCGGCAGTAAACCGCCCAAGAGCAGGCACTTTCCTACATGCCTTCGCTCTTCCGAAGAACCCGGGTATAGTGCTCTACGGCACGGGTCACGGTTCCGCGCAACTCATCAGGAACAAAAGGCTTTTTCACCACATCAAACGCGCCACGCTGACGCAACTGCTGGTCCGATTCCTTTGAAATATTTCCGCTGATCACGACCGGAACCATCCCGGGATCCATTTCCAATCCCAGCCGCATCATCTCCGTGCCGTCCTGATATGGAAGTGCAAGATCCGTGAGCATCACTTCGTATCGGTTTCCCTGCTGCAGCAGGGCCACCGCCTCCGCCACGGTTCCCACCCCGGTCACTTCATAAATGTTTTTGTTGAGCAGGCGCTTGATGAGCACAAGGATCTGCGGGTCGTCATCCACCACCAGTACGGGGTGCAGATTGTAACTGGCCTGTCCGGATTCCTTCAATTGTGTCCAAGAGGAAATCGACGATCCCTCCGTGCGTTTGGCCACGAAACGCGCATGCTCTGCGCACTCGGTGAGCTGGGAGCTGGAATTGATGCCATGACCTTCCACGGTCAAAACCAGTCCGATGGACGTGGAGAGTTTCACGGGCACCGTGTTGATGAGCGGATTGAGCTTGTCGATCTCGTCGGCCAGCGTCCGGGCCAGGGTCTGCGCCCGTTCCTCGGTGGTGTCAAAAAGGAGAACACAGAACTCATCCCCGTTCCGCCGGGCGGCGATTTCGGTGGGGTGCAGCTGTCTGCGGATGAGATCCGCAACTTTGCGCAGGATTTCGTCGCCGGCATTGAACCCGAACTGTTCATTGACGGCCTTGAACTCGTTCAGATCCAGACTGATGAGGCTGATCAGATTTTTCCTGCTCTGGGACAGATCCCAGGCCAAGCGGATCTGTTCATCGAGAAAACCTTTGGTGTAAAGACCCGTCAGTGGGTTCAAAATCGCGTGACGGTGGAACTGGGCAATCATCTCAAGCAAAGTGGCTAAGTGATGTGCGCAGAACATCAGGTAGTTGAACTGAACCGGAGGGTTTTTGAGGTCTCCCTCCAGTATAATAAATATAATCCCTTTGGCATCCCGTTTACCGGCAATCGGCAGCATCAATGTATAATGACCTTTTGCCGAAAGCAGCGGAGCGCGGGAGTTTTTTACCTTCATGTCGCTATCTGGCATGCCGGATAGCGGGTCCCTGCTGAAAAATTCCATATGGGAGCGGATTTTCTCTGAAATTTCCTCCAGAAATTGAGGGTCCAGAGGGCTTTCGCTGCAGACGGACAGTTTTTTATAATCTGCCTCCATGGCAAACACCCCGGCCGCAGCGCAGGGGATCACTTTCTGCAGCACTTCCGCGAATCCGGTGACGGTGCGCCCAAAATGATGGTGAGCCGCCACATCGTGGGTGTAACTGCGGAGCAGACTCAGCTCAAAACCAATGTCACAGTCTGACATACCGCCCGCTTCGTCCGTGTGGGCATCCTCGCTGCCGCAAATCTCCTGAATCGCTTTTTCCAGTGTGTTGAAGCTCAGAGGTTTCTCCAGAATGTAGTCGATTCCCAGACTGCGGGCCTGGCGCTCGACCTCCCGGGTCAGGTTGCCCGTGCAGAAGATGATCTTCTCCCAGGGCCACAGCCGCAGAGCCTCACGGGCAAACTCCAGTCCATCCACCACCGGCATCTGCACATCCACAATAATCAGATCAAAACTCGTCTCCAGCATCATCTGGATCCCCTCGCGTCCGTTGGGAGCGGTGGTGACCTGATATCCCAGCTGACGCAGAAAAATCTTCAGGAGCCGGAGAATTTTTTCATCATCATCCAGAACCAGTACTTGTAAGGGGCGCTTCATTGACGTCATCATTTATCTCAATTTGCGGACTGTACTCTTCAGTATGCAGGGGCGGGGAGAGGAGTGCGAGAATTTTATTGTCTGATTCTAGGGTTTCTTGAGGACCGGCCACAGAGGAAGACAGGTGAAAGCGGCGATCAGAGGCAGAAAATTCACCAGGACTGCTTTTCCAATCATAAATCCGTAAATACAGAAGGGAATCCCCATCAGGAACAGCAGCAGAACCCCCCAGCGCCGCTGATTCCACAGACCCAGATACCCAACAAAACCCGCACTCATAAACCAAAGCATATTCCGGATGAAGTGGGGGCCCATCTGTTCGAAATGGTTTTCGATGTCCGCCCGGGAAATGCTCATCAGAAAGACCGCAAAGTAGAGGAAATACACTCCGCAGTGGAAGGTGATCAGCAAAGGTCTGGAATAAGGAGAGGGGATCTGCATGCCTTCAAAATTCGTCTAAAGCGCGCTCAGTGCCGCTTCACGGATGTGCCGGGACATCTCCGCAGTGCTGACTTTGGTGGTTTTCCCTTCCCGGTGCAGATCCGCGGTGCGCAGTCCCGCGTCCAGTGCATGGTTCACGCCGCTGCGGATGGCGGCGGCGATTTCCGGCTGGGAGAGTTCGTCCATCATCATGGCGGTGCTCAGCAGCATGGCCACCGGATTGGCAATGCCCTTGCCGGCAATGTCCGGCGCACTTCCGTGCACCGGTTCAAAGAGTCCCACCGGTCCTCCCACGGAGGCGGAGGGAAGCAGACCCAGAGAGCCGCCCAGCGTCGCCGCCGCATCGGAAAGAATATCCCCGAACAGATTTCCGGTCAGGATGACGTCAAACTGACTGGGCCGCACCACCAACTGCATCGCGGCATTGTCCACATACATATGGGACAGTTCTACATCGGAAAATTCGGCTTTATGAATGTCGGTCACCACATCCCGCCAGAGCTGGGAGACCACCAGCACGTTTGCTTTGTCCACCGAACAGACCCGTCCGCTCCGGCGCCGGGCCCAGGTGAAGGCCACCCGGGCCACCCGCTCGATTTCCGCCGTGGTGTAGACCATGGTGCTGAAAGCTTTTTCGTCTCCTTTTCCCCCGCTCCGTCCCCGGGGTTCGCCGAAATAGATGCCTCCGGTGAGTTCCCGCACCACCAGCATGTCGGTTCCTGCAATGGCTTCCGGACGCAGCGGGGAGGCATCGGCCAGCGCCGGAGTGACCGCCACCGGCCGCAGATTGGCGAACACGCCCAGCTCTTTGCGAATCTTCAGCAGTCCGGATTCCGGACGCATGGCACCGGTCAGATGATCCCATTTTTCTCCGCCCACCGCTCCGAGCAGCACCGCATCCGACTTTTTCGCTTTTTCGATGACCGAATCCGGCATGGGATCGTTGTAGGTGTCAATCGCGCTTCCGCCCGCATGATCCTCTGCAAATGAAATCTTCAGCCCCTTCGCGTCCGCCAGAACCTGGAGGGTTTTCACCGCTTCGTTGCAAACTTCAGGGCCAATGCCGTCACCGGGTAAGACTAAAATATTCATGAAAATTCCTCAGGGGTTGATAAATGGGCCTCTCATAGTCAAATGGACGCGACATTCAAGCCTTCAGGGTTTTTTCATGTGCCGTGGAATGTCTGCAGCCCTTACGACAAGAAACCGGAACCGTGACCCGGGCTGGATGCGTTTCGGAACCCCATGCTAACTCCGGGGCTGTTACATGTCCTTAAGGTAGTAGCATTCGGGGCCTGTCCCGAAAACCGACCATCTCCGGCGCTTGCGCCGGTATGCACTGGGAGACATTCCCACGCTTCTGCGGAAAAAGTTCGCGAAATATTCCTGGGTCATCAGACACGAATCGGCAATTTCCCACATCCGGAGATCGGTTTCCCGGAGAAGCCGCTTTGCGTGATCCAGTTTCACTTCATGGATGTACTGTCCGGGAGTCACCCCGAGATGCCGTTGAAAGCCTCGCTCCATGGCCCGGCGGTTCAGACCTCCCTCCCGAGCGGCTTCGGCGATGCTTGCGCCGGAGAGTGCGTGGTCGTAAATAAAATTCACGGCTTTGGCGATGGCGGGATCAGGAATGGCTTTGAGACTGGAGGACTGACGCACTACCACTTCACCGGGTTCAATGACTTTAGATACCGGATCCGGTTTCACCCCTGCCGCCCGGAGATTCAGCTGTTCCGCGAGCAGTTCCGCCGCCTCAAATCCAGCATTTTCCAACAACTGAGGAATGCTGCTCAGGAACGGACGGAGGGATCTGCAGAGCACCCGGTGATTGTCCGTGCCCAGCAGACTTACTTCCGTGGGGACCCGGATTTCAAGGGATCTGCACTGTTCCATGATTCGCAAAGCCACGAGGTCCTGCACACAATAGACCGCCACCGGTTTGGGCAATTCACGCAGCCAGAGATCCAGATCCGGATTCCGGTACCAGGGTTTTCCGGGGGAATGGTGCAGTTGAAACCTTTGCGATACTCTAGTGATTAAATTTCACCCCAGGAAACCAGCATGAAAACGATAACCAAATCCATTTTTTTCAGAGGAACTCTTCTCTCATCGTTATTTTTGTCAGCAGCTCAGGCATCCGGTGTCCTGATTGTTGGAAATGGAGACTTTGAGGATGACTTGGCCGGGATTCAGGACACAGACACCTCCTTTACTCAGGCGGACGCCGTGAACACTTGGTTTTATGATCAAGGGGATACATGGATTTGGACGTATGAAACGGATGGAGGCCCCACGGGTGCGGAGGATGCCTTTGCAGAAGGACCAGGACAAACCAGTTATGATAAATTATTGATTCAAGCGGTTCAGGACGCCCCAGGGACTAAATTTACCGGTGTTTATGAACTGTCTTTTCAGTACAATCGGCCAATCGCCACTGGTGATTTTGCTGTCATAGTCTGGGGTTACAACGATGGGGATCCAAACTTCACCATTCCCACTGTGGGGGCACTGAACAATTCCTCCAATTATGGTGGTGCAATTAATTTGGGTACCCAAAGCTATGGTGTAACCACAGGTTGGCAGTCTGATTCTTTTTCGTTTGATCTGGGAGTCACCGGATATGATACCGTCATTATTGGTTTCCGATCTGACAATACAGCAGATCTGGGCATTGATAATGTGAGTATTATCCCGGAACCTTCCACCTTTGCACTGGTCGGTTTGGCGGGTCTGGCCTCCTTGTTTTTTCGCCGCCGGGCCTGAGTTTTCCGGAATCTTGAAGCGCTGCCTCGTGCTTCGGTACGGCCGTCCAAACCCTATCCCTGCCCGACCTGAATTGCGGTGAGGGCAATGGTGTAGACAATGTCGTCGACCAGCGCGCCGCGGGAGAGGTCATTCACCGGTTTATTGAGCCCCTGCAGCATGGGGCCGATGCTGATCAGGTTTGCGCTGCGCTGCACCGCCTTGTAGGTGGTGTTGCCGGTATTCAGGTCGGGGAAAATATACACGTTGGCCTTGCCGGCGACTTCAGAGGTCGGCGCTTTGGTTTTGGCCACGGAGAGCGTGGAGGCCGCATCGTACTGGAGGGGTCCGTCGATGGGCAGCTCCGGACGTTTTGCGCGCGCGATCTCTGTGGCCCGGCGGACTTTCTCCACATCATCGCCGCTGCCACTGGCACCGGTGCTGTAGCTGATCATGGCCACCCGGGGGGTGATGCCGAAAGCGAGGGCGCTGTCCGCACTCTGCAGGGCGATTTCCGCCAGCGTTTCCGCGTCGGGATTTTCGTTGATGGCGCAGTCTGCGTAGATGTAGACCTGTTCGGGCAGGAGCATGAAAAAGAGCGAAGAGACAAAACGGGTGCCGGGCCTGGTTTTGATCAGCTGCAGCGCGGGCCGCACGGTCTGGGCGGTGGTGTGCACCGCCCCGGAGACCAGTCCGTCCACATCCCCGTTTTTCAGCATCACGGTGCCGAGCATCACATTGTCCTCCAGCAGGGAGGCGGCCATGGCCCGGTCCATCCCTTTGTGTTTGCGCAGTTCCTGGAGGATATCCACATAAGATGCGCGCAGAGCGGCCGGATCCAGAATCTCCAGATCCGGTGAGAGTTCGAGTCCGTTTTTCTCTGCCATCTCCCTTACTTCTTTGGGGTCGGCCAGCAGCACGCATTTGGCGATCCCGCGTTTCTGGCAGATGTTTGCCGCTTCCAGGGTGCGGGGTTCATTCCCTTCCGGAAGAATGATGCGTTTGGCGTACTGACGGGAGAGTTGCACCAGCCGGTAACGGAATGCCGCCGGCGAAAGACGGATTTCCCGCTGCAGCCGGGTGAGGGATTTCAGCCAGTCGTGATCGATCTGACTGGCCACAAAGTTAATGCCGGTGTCGATGCGCTCTTTGTCATCGATCGGCACTTCGGTGTTCATGCGGGGAATATGCGTAGCGGTGGTGTAGCTGTCGGTGCTTACGGTCATCACCGGCAGTCCGCCCTCCAGCGCTTTCTCACAGAACTTGAGCATTTCCGGACTGGGTTCCTCCAGCGCGGAGGTCAGCACAATCCCGGCCAGCGGAATCCCGTTGCCGGCCGCCATGCAGGCGGCCAGAAAAAGGTCCATCCGGTCAATCGGGATCAGCAGCAGGGCGTTGGCGCGGAAAACGTGGGTGATGTGCTCCACATTCCGGGCGCAAAGGAAAACTTTATGGATGCGGCGGGTTTGAATTTCCCCAG
>JBMTJR010000084.1:0-8787 GCA_049438565.1 Kiritimatiellia bacterium | reverse complement strand
TCGGAAAATCCCGCTCCCGCCCTGCCCATGAGCGAGGAAACCCGGAATGGGCTGCTGGCGCGGACCGTTCCGGCCAGTCTGGCCGGACTCCCGGTACTGACCCTGTCTGCGGAGGCCCCGGAGGGACCTCGGGGAATACAGTGCATCCTTCCCCCCGCCGGATGGGAACCCATCCTCTCCACCCTGCTCAGGCCTGCATGAACTCGTCCACCCACAGCGCCGGAATTCCGCCATCCAGCAAAGCCTTTCTCAGCGCCGCATCTCCGGCTCCGGATTTTCTCCAGATCGGCTGCAGCGCCTCAATCGTCTCCCGCACCTCATAAGGATACACCACCCATTTTGTCGTTTCCTCACAGTAAAAATCCGACTTCATGATCGCCTCCGGCTTCACATGCAGCGAGACACTGGTGACACTCCGGGTGTCGAAATCCTCCAGATACTCCAGCGCGCGGACCAGTGTTTTTCCCGAATCAATAATTTCATCCACCAACAGAATGTTTTTATTCCGCAAATCCACATTCAATTCCTGGGTAATGTGCAGCTCATGCTGTTGCAAATCCTGATAGGACTGGATACTCACACTGAAAATGGGCAGCTTCAAAAAATCCGACAACAACCGCGCGAGGGCATGTCCGCCCCGGGCCACCGAAATGATGGTGCAGGACTCCGGCCGCAGTTTTTTCAGTTTCCGCGAAAGCTCGAATCCCATCTGGTGGAATTCATCCCAGTTCACAAAAAGCAGTTCCGGCAAATCATTCATTTCACAGCTCCATCCTGACATGTTTTATCGACCATTCCCTTTTCTACATAACGCAGTTTTTTCCGGATGCCATGAAAAGTGCTGATGTATTTTCAGCGTCTGTCATGACCCCTCTCTCCCGCTCCCTGACCGAAGCCCGGGAAATCACAGACTGCATGGTTTGGCTGGGTCCGGATCTGACCCCCACCCGCTGCCGCCGTTTCAGCTGGGAACAGGACCGGATCACCGGGATTTTCCCCGCCCCGGACGAAGCTTCTCCGGTCCGCTACGGGATTCTGCCGGGCCTGATCAACGGGCACACACATGTGGGCGACTGCTTTATTCCCGAAGTGGCGGTTCCCCTGACGCTTGAAGAGGCCTTTTTCCGTCCCGAGGGCTACAAATACCGCGCCCTGCGGGAAATCGAAGCCGGGGAGCATATTACCAGGATGGAGGAATTTCAGAAAAAGATGGCCGCCTCCGGCACGGTGCTGCATGTGGATTTCCGTGAGCAGGGCGCGGAGGGAGCCCGACGGCTCCGGGAAGCCTCCCGGCGCAGCGGGGTGCAGTCGGTGATCCTAAGTCAGTTCAATGATTCGCCGCAGACCGGGGACGAATTGAATGATCCCTCCCGCCCCCTCCCGGAATCCGCTCTGGAGGAGCTGCGCGGAATGCTGGGGGATTCGGACGGCTTCTCGGAAAGCACCATGAACGATCTTACCGATGCGGCCTGGGTCCAAATCCGGGACACACTGCGGCCCCTCCGCAAATGCTCCGCCATTCACTGTCTGGAAAACCCCTCCTACCGCGACCTGAGTCTCTCCCGCACCGGACGGGGGGATCTGCGTCGCGCCCTCGACCTTCTGGATCCGGACCTGGTGGTGCATCTCACCGTGGCCTCTGCGGAGGAAATCGATCTGTTGGCCGCTTCAGGAAAAACCGCCGTGCTCAACCCCCGCGCCAACGCGGCTCTCGGTCTCCCGCTTCCCCCGATCGCCGCCCTCATGCAGGCCGGCGTGAACCTGCTGCTCGGAACCGACAATGGGATTCTGAACGGACCCAATCTGTTCAGCGAACTTGATTTTGCCTACAGGCTGGCCCGGAGTCAGTGGGGGGACGGACGCCGGCCCCTCCCGGTCGACATTCTGAAAATGGTCACCGCCAACTTTGCCCGCACTCCCTGGGGAACAGACAGCCCCGGCACCCTGACCCCCGGCGGTCCTGCCTCTTTTGTGGTCATCAATTTGCAGGCCCCTCCCTTCTGCCACAGCCGGGAACTCACCGGCACCGTGATCACCCGGACCAGCCCCGGGGACATTCTTCTGACCCTTCATCAAGGAAAAATTCTCCATGCCCGCTGACCCGCCTTTTCCATTGTACGCCGGGGAAAGTCTTAATGCCTGGCACCGGAGAACCTCTCCCGAATTCCCCGGCCTGGCCCAGCAGGGCTTCCTCCCTCTGCTCCCGGTGACCTGCTTCCGCCGCTGGACGGAAGCAGGGCCTCTGGATGCGGAGGAGCGCATTCTGGGATCTCTGCTCCGCAATGCGGAAGCTCTGATTCTCCCCCCTCTGCGCCATTGTCCGCGTCAGGATCCGGAACAGGCCTTCACCGTTCCGGTCAGCGTGGGCTGGGATCTGCTCACGGATCTGCTGCGGTCCGTGCAGGCCGGCGGATTCCGCAAATGCGTGCTGCTGCATGCACATCCTTTGCTGGCAGACTGGCTGGACTGCGGTCTGCGTGATCTGCGGATCGAAACGGGAATGGGGCTCTACCGCATCAGTCTGGAGGGGCTGGGATGCGATCTGCGTCAGCCCGAAGTCCGGGAAGCTCTCACCCCGCTTCTGGCCGGAACGGCTTCAGAGGCACCCCCGCTGTTGAATACCGCCGCCAAAAGCCTCAACCTTTTCCTCAAAGAGATCGCCGGACATCCGAATCCTCCGCCCCTCCGCTCCGCCTGAATCTATTTCCCTTTCATCCCTATGCATCCCTTCTATTCATTTTCAGCCCCGGCACTCCGAGAGCGCCTCTCAGAACCCGGACACATTGTCCTGATTCCGCTGGGCGCCATCGAGCAGCATGGTCCGCATCTCCCGGTGGGAACGGATTCGCTGATCGGCAGCCTCCTCCTCCGCGGGATTTCGGACAGCCTGGGCAGCGGTTTTCCGCTCACGGTCACTCCGGGACTTCCTTTCAGCAAAAGCAATGAGCACACAGGATTCCCCGGTACGCTTCAGCTGCGCAAAAGCACCTTGATTCCGCTACTGGAGGCATGGCTGGATAATTTGGAGGACTGTGGCGCCTCCTGTTTTGCGTTTCTCAACACCCATGGGGGAAACACCGCCTGGTTGCGGACTCTGCTCCGGGAACGTGCCTGCCATTCGCCGGCGGCGTATCATGTGCTCAACCCCATGCCTGAAACGGGAATGGACGAACGGGAATGCACCTTCGGGATTCATGCCGGAGAATACGAAAGTTCGCTGCTCTACGCCGCCCTGCCCGGGTTCTGCAAACCGGAGCTTGCGGATTGTCAATGGATCGACCGGGACCTCACCCATCCGGAAATCCGGCCGGAGTTCGCCCCGGTGACCTTCGCCTGGGTCACCTCGGACCTCAGCCCCAGCGGCACCATGGGAGATGCCACCCGCGCCACGGCGGAAAAGGGTGAAAAATGGATCCGCGAGGCAGTGCGCTCTCTCTGCGGACAACTGGAGGATCTGCGGCAATGAAAAAATGGTTCGCCGCAAATTCTTTTGTGCTCAACATCCTGCTCATCGTACTGGCGGCGGCCCTGTTTCCCTCCGCAGGTTCCTCCGGAGGATTTCTCCCGGTCCGCAGCCTGAAACTGGCCGGAGTGTTTTTGATCTTTTTCAATCAGGGCGTGCTGCTTCCCGGTGAGGAGCTGCGCAGAGGATTTCTGGAGCTGAAACTTCACAGTCTGATTCAGACAACCACTTATCTGCTGTTTCCTCTGTTTGTGGGAATGATGCTGTGGCTGTCCGCACCGTTTTTCAGTCAGCCCGATCTGCGGGCGGGATTTCTTTACCTTGCCTTTCTTCCCACCACGGTGAGTTCGGCGGTCGCGCTGACCTCAGTCGCCCACGGCAATGTAAGCGGCGCACTGTTTAACTGCACCCTCTCTTCAGTGATCGGGGTTTTTCTGGTGCCGCTGCTTTGTGTCTTCTTTCTCGGTCAGGGCGGGGCGGAGACGCAGATGGATGTGCTGCCCATTCTTCGGAATGTGTCCGTGACTCTTTTGCTGCCGCTGGGTTTGGGACAGGCTCTGCGTTCGCTGCTGAAGAATCACTTCGGGGCCCATAAACGGGCCATCCGGAACTTCAACAACGGCGTGATTCTGTTCATTATCTGGACCGCATTCTGCGAAAGTTTTCTTCGCAATGTGTGGGACCGCGTCTCCCCGGCGGAGCTGGCCCTCTGCGCCGCCGGAACCGCGGTGCTGCTGGCCCTGAGCAGTCTGTGGAGCTGGGGAGCATCCGGAGCCCTGCATCTTTCAACCCCTTCACGGATCACCGCACTGTTCTGCGGGAGTCAGAAAACCATTGCCATGGGCCTTCCCCTCTCGGCCATGATTTTCACCGGCCCGGTTCCCGAACTGAGTCTGCTGGTGATTCCTCTGATGATCTATCATCCCCTGCAGCTGATTCTGGCCGGCTGGCTTATGCCCCGCCTGCAGTCTCTTTCATCTCCACCGTCATCTGAATCTCAACCGTAGCATTGCGGGGAAGGCCGGCCACCGAAACCGCGGCCCGGGCGTGCAGCCCCGCCTCCCCGAAAATCTCCACCAGCAGATCGGAGGCACCATTGATGACCGAAGGGCTTTGTCCGTAGCCCGCCACCGCATTCACATAGCCTCCCACATAGAGAATCTGTTTCACATCATTGAGAGATCCGGTGACTGTGCGCAGGGTGGCCAGCGCGTTAAGGGCGCAGACCCGGGCCGCCTCCGTTCCCTCTTCGAGACTGCGTTCTTTCCCGACCTGGCCCACCCATTCCCCCGCCTCCGGGGAAACACTGATCACTCCGGCCAGAATCACCAGGGAGCCGGTCCGGCGGTAAGGAACATAATTTCCGCCTGGAGACGGCGGGGCGGGAAGCCGGAGATTCAGTTCGGAGATTCGTTGTTCTGGTGCGTGCATTCAGGACCCCGGGGTGACAAGAATTGTGCGGAAAAAAGGCAGCGCCGATGCGTAGGCCGCCCGGAAAGTTTCCAAAGAAGCCGTGGCGGATTTTGGAATCCGCCGGGTGGGAATACGGAAGCGGAGCTCTGCCTCATCCAGGGGCCAGGGGTCCAGGACATAATGATCTTCGCCGACGCGGTGATACGAAACCGTCACCCGCTCTCCCGACCGGGTGGGATGACGATGCCGCAAGGCGCTGTCCTCGGGATAATCCACCCCCACCAACAGCGAAAAACTGTCGCAGGCCTGCAAAAATTCAAAGCCCCGGCGCAACGCCGCCTCTCCCAGAAACGGCTGCAGATCCTCCCGGGCCGAAAGTCGTCCGGCCAGTTCGCACTGACGCAACCGCTGGCCCTCCACAAAGCGGCGGTGCAGCTCCAGAGATCCCGCGTCAAGCCCTTCCAGATCCGCCTGTTCTGTAAGCAGATTGACCGTGTGCATGGAGATGAGAATCGCACTGTAGGGATCCCGCAAAGCCGCCTGTTCAGTGGCCTGCCCCCGCACCTGCAGATACGCGGCGAGGTCAATTTCCTCGAACGCATCATAGCTGCCCACCAACTCTTTGGAAAACGCACTGGGAAGTCCTTCCGGGGTCAATTCCGGCTGCGCATCCCGTTCCCGCCAGCTGTCATCATGCCGGGACACCGCATCCAGAACATGGGCAAACGGGGGCGCGGGAACAAACTGGTCGTTTTTCCAGTGCCGGGCAAATTCTCCGGCCAGCGCCGCGTGTTCCGCATGTTCCAGCAGCCACCATTCCTCCGCTTTTTCAATCCGAATCATCTTTGTTCCTCCTCACCGCGGCAGCACCGCCGACGTTTCAAGAAAAATGGCCTCCGGAAGATATCCGGTCACCGTGATCAGCGGCAGATTCACCAACTGACTGATCTTCAGACGCAGCACCACCGAGCAGGTGATGTAAGCCTGTTCGGGAGAGATCCCGAGGCGGCGGTGCAGATAATCAACCGCCCGGCGCACCACCTGCCGCGAGGCCTCCCGGGCATCCTCATGCGACTCCACAAACAAATGATGCGTACAGGTCCGGAAGGCGGGGGGCTCCAGGGGAACCGGACATTCGATGTAGGGTCCGCGGGGAGCTTCGCCCCGGATCAGATCGACTCTGAATTTCACCTTCATCGGTGCCTCCATCCCGTTGATAGAAACCTCTCCGTCTCCCTGGGCCGCATGCGCATCCCCCGCACAAAGGCCCGCGCCCGGAATCAACACCGGCAGATGCAGCCGGCTGCCGGCCACCAGATGACGCACATCCATGTTTCCCCCGTTGGTTCCGGGAGGACGGGTGCGGAATTCACCGGGGACAGCCGGCTGCACACCGATAATTCCACAGAAGGGCGCGAGCGGAATCTCCAGTCCGGGCATGGAGAGGGTACGGGTCTCCTCCAGTTCCCAGATATGCAGAAAACGGTCGGGGAAATCATCGGGAAGCAGACCCAGTCCGGGCAGGATGCTCGTCCAGGCCCACCCCTCGTGGGTGTAGGAGAGGATTTCAACAATTAAACGGTCCCCGGGTTCCGCCCCGCGAATGCCCAGCGGACCGGTCAGCGCATGAATCCGCAGCGGATCCAGCCGGGCGAATTCCTCCATGGTCATGCCGGGTCTCACCTGACCGTCACTGGAATCCCGCATCTCCAGCGTGATTTCGTCTCCGGGGTCGATCCAGAGCCGGACCGGGGTGTCCCGGTTCCAGCGGTTTACAATGGTGCTGCGGTCCAGATAGTGTTCCATCTCCGCAAATATGAGGGCAGTCCAGGCAGGGTCAACCTTTAATCCTGCACAAAGACCAGGGTCGGTTCCCGGACTCCGTCTTATTTTTTCAGCACCCGGACCGGAATCCGGAGCGTTTCAAATCCCTCCGCATTGGTGTGAATGAGAATCTCCCCGCCGTCCATGGAGGCTTGGGGCTCAAAGGATTTGAAGTGGATCCGCCAGCCGAATTTTTCGGTGTCCGCAAATGCAATCTCCACCTCCTGACCCGGCCACTCCACCCCGGTCACTTCAAGCGGCTCAGACATCCCCGGATAGCCCCTGACCATCAGATAGCGGTCCAGTCTGGGCGAATTGTCCCGCAGCACCAGACTCATCTGACCCGGCGCAACCGTCACCCCGGTGCTGACCTGCCACATCACCAGCACCCGCACTTCCCGGACTTCGGGATGGTCGGTCTCGATCACCAGCACGTCCGTAAAATGTCCCTGTCCTTTCTGGGACCGGGGCTGCACCAGAATTTTCGCGCTTTTTCCATCCTCCGCCATCTTCAGGCTGGCCCGGACCCGGTCGCGGCTGGCTTTCACCGAAGTGATTTTAAAGGGCTCCCCTTTGGTGCTGGTCAGCAGAATTTCTCCTTCGTGGGGCCTGTCCCCCCCGACCTGTTTGAGGTTCAGGGTGCGGGGCTCCAACCGGATCTCCGGCACCGCCTCCCCGCTGATCCGCAAATCAAAACTCCTTTGTTCAGGATCATTCGTAAACAGCGTCACCTGCTGATTCTGTGGTCCGCTTCGCCCTTTCAAATCCATGACAACCCGGAGTTCTTTTTGTTCTCCCGCCAGAATCACCATGGTTTTCTCCCCCGGCGTTGTACACCCGCAGGTGCTCCGGATTTCGGAGATTTTCAGTACATCGTCTCCGCGGTTTTCAATCAGAAACACATGCTCCACCACGGTTCCACTGGGTTTTTCGCCAAAATCAACCACCGCCTGCTCACAGAAGATCACCGGTTGCGCGCGCAGGAGAGACATGGATAACCACAGCAGTGTAAGAACAAACAAAGATTTGAGCAGCATGGGAGAACTCATCGGGTTATGCTTGTAGAAGCGGGGTGATTATATACAAGGGTGGTAATTATAACCCAGCTTCCCTCATATGACAGCCCAAATTCAGATCCCCGGATATTCCATGGTCAACAAAATCGCCGAAGGCGGAATGGCCACGGTATGGAAAGCCTGTCTGGAGATCTTCACACTTTCGTCCATATAGCAGCTGATGGGACGGGGCCCCATCATGGTGAAAGCCTCAAAAGCCATAGACTGACATATAATACGCTCTCTCAGATTGCTGTAAGTTCCAGCGCCTCCACTCCTGGGGTCTGAGATACTAGATTTAAACCGCCCCTTTCTGATCTCTTTTTGCGTTTTTAATGTTATTATGTTATGCTAGATTTTGTGAAAAAATCGATGCAAAGCCTAGAAAGCCATTTCGTCCGGCAAAAATTAATAGATATGCGTAAATCTGCAGGTCTTACCCAACGTGAGCTTGCAGATCGTATGAATCGAGAACAATCCTTCATCTGGAGACTGGAATCCGGAGAAAGAAGGTTGGACTTGATTGAATTCTATTGGATTTGTTCGGCCTTAGGTCAGGATGCCTCAAAACTGTATTCCCAAATCATTCGGGACATATCATCAGCAGCCAACAACCATTCAGAATACCCTCAGGTTGCAGAAAAGCCGCCTAAATACGGGAAGGATGTCAATTCTTGATTCTAGAGAAAACCGCCTTTCAAGCGGTGTTTCTTGAGCAGCATCATTTGAAAATTATGGATATAAGTTTTTATTTTTCTTGAATGAACGCAATATGCGTTCATAGGAACTTCATCTCTACTACCTCATGGAACTTCAACAGAAAATATTATCTGACATTCTGAAATCATTAAGGATTGAGGCTGGGCTTGACCCTGATGAACTTTCCGAGATACTGCAACGGGACCAAGGCTATATCCACAGGCTCGAAAAAGGTGAGGAGAAAGTCGGGCTGGTGGATTTTCATTCGATCTGTGAGAGTATGGGAAAGAACTCTCATGAAGTCTTCAGTATGATTTGCGACAGGCTTGCAGA
>JBMTJR010000083.1:0-8928 GCA_049438565.1 Kiritimatiellia bacterium | reverse complement strand
ATCCACATCTCTCCAGGGGCGACTCCCTGAATGAGTGAAGACGACCGATTTCAATCGTAATCGGTATTGTAATCGTGATCGAAAGTTCAATCAATTTGAGGTCGATTAGGATTACGACCAGGATTACGATCAGGTGGAATGTGGCCGGGCGGGGGCTGCTTCACCGGTCTCCACAAAATCGCTGGGCCGCTGGAGGCAGTAGGTGATGATCCCCGGCAACTGCTCCGGTGCCACCCCTTTCCAAAACACGGTCCATTTCCCTTCCCGGTGATGCCCGTCCGCATGCCGCTCGTACCACTGATTGACCGGATTTTCACTCCGAGAGCGCCAGAAAAGCTGCGCCTGGGTTTCGCAGGCCGCATCCCAAAGCTCCTGGGCAACTCCCTCGCCCCGGGCCTCGGTGCCGACCGTGAATTTTGACAGATATTTTCCGGACGGATGGGTCTCCAGAATCACCGCCCCCCGGTAGCGGGACTCGATATAAAAATCGGAGGCCCCCGCCAGCTGCCCCGGATCTTTGAGCCTTTTTCCGAATGCACTCTGAATCAGATCCAGCAGGCGGTCCAGATCGACCTGCGCAAAATCCGTAAGATGATCAATCCGGCTGCCCGGACGGATAATACTCCCCCGCCCCCGGACCGTGAACATTTCCTGCAGCAGATACAACGGCGAGGACACACTGATGTGCATCTGCGGATCATGCTCCAGCCATTGTTCCGCTTTGGCAACCAGCTCCCGGTCCGGAGAGTTAAGCTGCTCTCCCCCCGGATGACGGGTGTAGTAATAAAAGATCTTCTCCTCCCGGATATCATGCAGCATTCCGGAGGCCCGCAGAATATGCAGCCGCTTCACCAGCCGGGGAACCAGCCGCCGCACCGCCTCGGTGTCCGACATTCCGGGCAGGCAGAGCACCGGAATCTCCTCTCCCGCCACACAGGCCTGCAAACGCTCCCGCCAAATTTCCACGTCGTCCTCCGGCTCAAGGTTCTGCAGCAGATGATAAGGACCATGCGACTGCAGCCGGGCCGCATTGACCTCCGCCTCCTCCCCGCAGAGCAGCAGCAGCGGACACAATTCGAGACGCAGCAGAAACTGCAGATCAAAAGTCATCAAATCTCCCGAACTCTCCACACTGGCCGTATCCGGCAGCACCAAAGCAAAAAACGCGGAGCGGTCGGACTGAAATTTTTTCAGATAGAATTCATACTCCGAGCGGCGGCCAATGCTGTCGAGAAAGAGCCGCAGGGTTTTGGAGAGCGTGTTCATGGAGGTCAGGGGGTCGGGGGACGGGGCGGGGGACGGGAGGCGGGGGACGGGGGGTCAGGGCGCAATCGTTGTCGTAATCGTGATCGTTGTCGTAATCGATTCCATTATTTTCGATTAAGATCACGATTACGATCACGATTACGAAGAAGATGCATGATGAATCTCTCTTCGGGGGTCATGGGGTCAGGAATTAAAGAAGGATCGTCACTTTCAAGTTCCACGACGTCTTCAAACCGGATGCCGATATGTCGCCGGGCCACCCGGTCATAAATGATCAGATCTTTCACCATCCACAGATCCTCCCGCACTTTCTTAATGCTGTCCACTTCAATCCGCCGGCGCAAATTCCCTTCGGCATCCAAAAGTTCCGCCCGCACAATAAAGCGCGCCCGCTCATCCACCCAAAGTTTTACCCGGGCCACATCCTTGCGTTCCGGAGGGGCGGTCAGCCGCAGCACCACCGCCGCCCGGCCTTTCACCTGATCGCGCCCCAGCACTTCCGCCTCCGGCCACCAGAGAAAATCCAGCGCCAGATCCGACCAGGTCAGCCCGGTGTCCGACACTTCATCCGAGGGCAACGGAGCCGGCAGCGGATTTCCTTCCGCATCCCACTTCGCAAAAACCGGTTCCCCCTGCGGCCAGGACACCTGAACCCGGATGATCGCATCTCCAAACAAATCCGAAAGCGTATAGCTGGCCTGCGGAATCCGGTCACCAAAGCGGAGTTCGCTGACCAGGCGGCGGTCCTGCTGCTGACGGTTCTGACGGGTCCGCACCGTGCCGGTCAGACGCAGCGGCATCGGAGGCAGCTGGGCCCGCACCTGCTCCATCAGTTCCGCCGCGCCCGGCAGGGCTTCCGCCGCGTCGGCCCTGAAGCCGGAAACATCCCGCGGCTGCGCAAAAGCCATCCGCGGGAGCAGGAGCAGAAAAAGCAAAGCGGTCCGCTTCATTTCAGCTTTTTCACCGGGATCTCTTTCAACCGTCCCATGGGAGGAAGCGGTCCGACCAGAGGTTTGACATATTCGATAAAAGCATCGGTCACCTGATTGCCGTCGGGATGAATAAACGCATCCGGCATGTGACGGGTTTCTTTGGCCACGGACTTCAGACTGACCCGCGCAAAATTCACTCCGTAGCGGCTGCTCTTTTTGCGTTGGATCGCCACCGACCCGTCGGCGAATTCTTTTACCGAGAACTGGACGCCGGCCACCCCGACCCCGCGCGCCTCCTGGGCATCGGTATAAGAAACGATCCCCGCGAAGGAGCGCTGCAGATATCCAAAGGTGTCCGCCCGCACCCGGGAAATTCCGGTGCGCCGTTTCAATTCTCCGGCCAGAATATCTCCCAGCGCCCCGGTACCGGACAGCTGAAGGTTTCCGTGTGAATCCACTTCTTTGCTGTGCGCGGCAATGATCGGACGGCCTTTTCCGTCGCAGATCCCCTCACTCACTGCCACCACGCAGCGCCCCTGATCCTTCATGACTTTTTTCACATCTTTTGCGAACCGGGCCATCGAAAAGGGACGCTCCGGCAGATAAATCAGATGCGGACCGTCACCCGGATGCACCCGGGCCAAAGCGGCGGCGCCGGTGAGAAATCCCGCATGACGCCCCATCACCACATTGATCTTCACTCCGCCCAGCGCGCGGTTGTCCTGATTGTCCCCCATGAAAGCCGAGGCGACAAAACGGGCCGCGGATCCAAAACCCGGAGTGTGGTCATTCTGCCGCAAATCGTTGTCGATCGTTTTACAAAGATGAAAACAGCGGAAATCGAATTTCGCTTTTCGGGCGGCCTGGTTGATAATGTGGGTGGTTTCCGCCGAATCATTACCCCCGATGTAATAGAAGTAACGGACATTGTATTTGCGGAGCACCTCAAAAATTTTCGCGCAGTCCTCCTCCGTGGGTTTTTTGCGGACTGACCCCAGGGCGGAGGAGGGCGTCTGCGCCACCTTCTCCAGATTGGCCACCGTCTCTTTGCCCAGATTGACAAAATCCTCATCCAGAATCCCCTGAATCCCATGCTTGGCCCCGTACACATTTTCGATGCAGGCATGCTTCCGGGCTTCCAGCACAGCGCCCACCAGCGTCTGGTTGATCACCGCAGTGGGACCCCCGCTCTGCGCAATCAGCATGTTCCCTTTCAGTTCTTTCAGCTTGGCCATAAATTCTCCGGAAATGGATGAAAAGGATCTCCTAGCACGGAATGACCGTGAATTCAAATGCAACATGGCCCGGTCATTTGCAGGGCCAGCTGGACCCGGGGCGTCCCCGCTCCGGTTTTTTACCAACTGGACGCGGGGCGTCCCCGCCCCGGTCTTCCGCCTCAGGATGCGGCACCTCCAGCTGGGAATTGCCCTCACTCCGCCAGATGCGCCCAGCGGCCTCCGGATTTTCCCCGCGAACGTCGGCGCTGCAGCCACAGCGGCACAAAGGAAGGGAGCAGCAGTAAAGGAGCGAGGATCCGGACCCCCAGGGCGCTTTGGGTTCCCAGAGCCGGGGGAAATCCCTCTATCGACAAGGGAAAAATCAGATACAGAATCGCCAGTCCCAGCGGAATCATCCACGCGGAAACCGGAGGACACCATCCCTCCTCCTCCCCCTGCGCTGCGGCGAGGGCCCACCATAGAATTCCCTGCACGAACCAGACCAGCCAAAGGTATCCCAGCGGGAAATGACCCATCCAGTCCGGCACCAGCGACGACCAGAGCGCGAACAGCAGCATCCGGGACAAATATTCACGGGTGAAGCCGCTGCGGACCGGCAACAGTCCGAGAAGCAGAAATCCGGCCTGCCGCATCCCGATCTGTCCGGCGAACATTCCGCACATCCAGTCCCCGAACACCAGTCCGGGAATCAGACTCATCATCCATCCCCTTCCCGCCCGCGCCCGGAGAATCAGGGCAAAGATCCACAGAGGATCCAGCGCCACTGCGGCCGGAACCGGACTCAGCGGCGCCAGCAGCATACGCAGCAGCACATACCCCACCGTGAGGGTGCCCGGATGTTTAAGCAGGTTCGTCATAAAGAAACATACAGTCGCCATAAGAGAAAAATCGGTATTTCTCCCGGACCGCCTCCGCATAGGCAGCCAGAAGATGTTCGCGTGAACAGAAGGCACTCATCATCATCACAAGTGTGGAGCGGGGTAAATGAAAATTGGTGAGAATTGCATCCACCGCCCGGAAATGAAACGGCGGATAAATATAAATGCCGCTGCGGCCCCGTCCGTACGCAAAGGTTCCATCCGACTGCACCACGGTCTCCAGGGTGCGGACCGAGGTGCTGCCCACGGCCACAATGCGGCCTCCCCGGGCCCGGACCGCGTTCAGACGGCGGGCGTTCTCCTCGGTCACCACATACCGCTCCTCATCCATCACGTGCTCCTCGACCGTCTCACTTTTCACCGGACGGAAAGTACCCGGCCCCACATGCAGGGTCAGCTCCACAATGTCCACCCCTTTGCCCCGGATCTCCTCCAGCAGTCCGTCGGTGAAATGCAGACCCGCCGTCGGAGCCGCCACCGCTCCGGGCTCTTTGGCGTAAACGGTCTGATAACGCTCCGGATCCTCCTCGCAGAGATGATCCCGGTGAATATAGGGCGGCAGCGGAGGTTCTCCGATTTCCTCCAGCGTCTGCAAAAGCTGTTTGGACCCGATCACCCGCACCCGGTTCAAGCCGTCTTTGCGGTTTTCCAGCAGATCCAGCGCAAGTTCATCCGTCAGCGTAATCCGGCTTCCCGGTTTCGGACGGTGACTGCTTTTCATCATCACCAGCCACTCCGCCGCGCTGCCCTCCACCGGCTCCACGAAAAGACACTCCACTTTTCCCCCGGTATCTTTGGTGCCATAGGTCCGCGCCGGAATCACCCGGGTGTTGTTCAGCACCAGCGCATCTCCCGGCTGCAGATACGAAATCAGATCCCGGATATGCTGATGCCGGATTTTTCCGCTCGTCCTTCCCAGCACCATCATCCGCGAAGCATCCCGTTTTTCCGCCGGATGCTGGGCAATCAGATCCTCGGGCAGTTCATAATCAAAATCGGAGGTTTTCATGAGGTCTCCTTCATAGCCCCGGATCCCGGACCTGCAAGCGGGGATCGTGGAAAAGACATTCCATGGGCGCATCCAACCTACGGCATGCAAGCCCGGAATGGGTGAACCAACTTCTATTTTCTCAGTTAATAGACCTATGAGGTTTTATTTGCCGCGAAAGGGCGCGAAAATTTCAACCCCTATAACCCTATAATGAAACAAATAAGAAAATGGGCTTCGTATTTTATGACATCATTCAGGTGAACGATTTCATAAAATTTACTTCGTCCTTTTGAATGAGGAGCGTTTCAGAGCGGGGCTTTAGGGGTCGAAAACTTTTGCGTCCCCTCGTGGCAAAAAAAATATCTGGCTACGCTATTTTTGAAAATGCTCTAGGTGTAAATTTTTATACCCTCTTGTGGTCAAATCTGTGTCCTTCACCCATTACAGGCCTACCTGACGTAGGCTGGATGCACCCGGATTCAGGGAAATGAATAGGTTAGGGACCGGTCCTTCAAGCCCCGGACAACCGGGGCATCTGCATGGGTTCCGCGGCCATCTGGCTTCGGGCATAGCGCAGGAGCAGCTCACTTTTCAGGGTGGCGGCGGATTCTGCCTGCCACAGATTATGCAGCTCCTCTGGATCCTCCTGCAGATCAAACAGTTCCCCCTGATCCGAATCCCGGTGTACCGTGAGTTTGTACCGATCGGTGACCAGGGTGTTCATATGAAACCGGGTGTAGCCGTGGTGGTTCTCGGTAATCGAATCTGACCGCACCGCACCTTTTCCCTGCCAGGAGGACATTTGGTCCACTCCCTGAATGTGGAAGGGAGCTTCACGGCCCGTGGCCTCAATGAAGGTTCGCGGAAGATCCACTAAGTTCTGCAGATCCGAAGACCGCTCTCCGGCCGGCACCCGTCCCGGATATCTCACCACAAAAGGAATGCGCAACAGGTCCTCATAATGATGAATGGCTTTGGCAATCAGACCGTGCTGTCCGAGAAAGTGTCCATGATCCGTGGTGAAAACCACCAGCGTGTTCTCTGTGAGTCCCCGTTCATCGAGCGCATCCAGGATCCGTCCGATTTCCTTGTCCATGAAACTCACCATCCCGTAATAACAGGCCATGTCTTTCTTTAAGTCTGTCTCTGAGTATCCGGCCTGAAATTCGCCGCCGTGAATCGCACCCTGATCCTGACAGGCCTCCTGCCAATACTGCGGATTTCTTTCCTGCGCCGCATATCGGAAATGATCCGGATTGTGATCATGCTCCCCGGGAGTCCGTCTTCCGGGCTGCATCTGCTCCGGATCGTACATGGATGCCCAGGGCTCTGACACGATGTAGGGAGGATGCGGATCATGAAAACTGGACCAGATCATAAACGGCTTCTCCTCCGCCAACGCCTCATCCATCATGGCCACCGTGCGCTCTCCCGTCCAGGTGGTATAATGAAATTCCTCGGGCAGATCCCATTTGCGCGGATCCGAATGCGTGTATTCTTTCCTGCGCTCATCACTCATTTGATCCGGATGTTGGAAATAGTCCTGCCAGTTAGAAAAACCCTTGTCCTCCATCCACACCGCATAATGCCCGCCGGCATGTCCCTCATCCGCATGCATCCGCGCTGTCTCCACCCGGTCAAAGCCGTACCATCCCCCCCGGAAATTCCGCCAGAATTCCAGATCCCGAAGAAGAGGATGCCGTTCGATGGAGGGATACTGATCGTTACCCCGCAAGGGTTGAAAGTGGGCTTTCCCAATCAATCCGGTGTAATAGCCCTCTTTCGAAAGCAAACCCGGCAGCGTGGGCAGATCCTCGCGTAACTTGGTGCCCAGCGTCCAGGCCCCGTGCTGGGAGGGCATCAGACCGGTCAGCAGCGTCGCCCGGGTCGGCGTGCAGGTGGGATTGGGACAGTAGGCCCGTGAAAAACGGGTTCCTTCTCGACAAAGGCGGTCCAAATTCGGGGTGTGAATCCGGGGATTCTCAATCCCCAGGGTGTCGTAGTGTTGCTGATCAGAAGTAATCAGCAGAATGTTGGGGCGGGTGCGGCTCATCGACTCAGGCTGTATCGAAAATGACCGGAACCCGAAAGATTTATCCTAGAAAAAAAACGTCCCGGATCTTACGGACAACTTTAAAAAAACCGCAGCCGCGAAGGGGCGGAGATTCAGCTCCGTTGCCTCAGGTCTTTTACCAGGAGACTGAACAGAAAAGCACAGCCCAACAGCAGAATCAGGGTCGCGCCGGTCTGTACATTCCACCAGTTGCTTAGAAAAACCGCGAGGATTCCCGCCAGAACTCCCAGACCGCCACTGCTCCAGATCAGGGCGCGGGGCGAATGCACCCACTGCAGCATGGTGGCGGTGGGAATGATGAACAGCGCGGCCGAAAGCACCGCACCCACCGCCTGCAGAGATGTCACCAGCGCCAGCACCATCAGTCCCGTCAGCAGATAATTCAGGCGCCCCACCGGCACCCCCATCGAAGCCGCCACCGAGGGTTCAAACAGATACAGAATCCAGTCCCGGCGGAACCAGGCCAGCAGAAACAGGATCACCAGACTCACCGCATAACTCATCCACAAATCCATGTTCCGCAGCCCCAGCACGTTGCCGAACAGCCAGCTTTCCAGCTCCACATTTCCCGGCAGCCGCGACAGCAGCAGCAGTCCGCCGGCAAACGCCGAGGTGTACAGAACACTCAGCGCGGTCTGATGATCCAGCAGACCTTTCCGCGCCACCACCACCGTTCCCAGTCCCACCAGCAATGCGCTGCACAGGGCTCCGAACAGGCCGACAAAGGGGTTCATCCCGCCGAACACCAGCATGGCCAGCGCAATCCCCTGCAACAGGGAATGTGAAAGCGCCGAAATCACCAGCGCGTTTTTGCGCAGCACCACCAGCGAGCCCAGAGCGCCGTTGCTGAACCCAATCATCAGCACCGCCAGCAGGGCCCGCTGATTGAAGGCAAAATCGAGAAAATCAAACATGGGGCCGCACCCCCTTTCCGGGAAAGGTCTTCTCCAGATTTTCTTCGGTGAACACCTCCGCCGTCGGCCCGAAAGCCACCATTTCCCGGTTGAGCATCAGTACGTGATCAAACAGCGATGGAACCGCCCGCAGATCATGGTGACAGATCAGCAGCAGACGTCCGTTGGCGGCCAGATCGCGCAGCAGGTCACTGAGAAAATTCTGCGACGGCTCATCCAGTCCGGCATACGGCTCATCCAGCAGCAGCACATGCGCCTCCTGCGCCAGCGCGCGGGCGATGTGGGCGCGCTGAAGCTGTCCGCCGCTCAACTGATACAGCCGCCGGCCGGCCAGATCCTGCAGTTTCAGGGCCGCCAGTGCCGCCTCCACCACTTCCGAATCCTTCCGCCGCCACTTCCGGCGTGCACCCACATGCGGATAGCGTCCCAGCTCCACCAGTCCCTTGACCGTGATCGGAAACAGGGGGTCCATGCAGTCCACCTGCGGCAGATAGGCGATTTCCGCTTTGGCGTTGACGATGGGCCGACCGCTCCAGGTCACCACCCCGGAGATTTTTTTATTCAGTCCGGCCAGGGTTTTCACCAGCGTGCTTTTACCCGCTCCGTTCTGACCCAGCAGGCCGACGCAGTGTCCG
>JBMTJR010000082.1:0-8998 GCA_049438565.1 Kiritimatiellia bacterium | reverse complement strand
TTTTCAGCAGGTCCCCGCTGGAAGTATGGAATTTGAGGATGTGGTGAATCTGGCGGAACGTTCGATTTTCGAGGCCAGCGCGGTCATCAAAGAGGAGGCGTCCGCCAGAGGGATCAGTGGGATGGGCACCACGGTGGTGGTGATCTGTTTTGATCAGCGCAGCGGGAACCGGGCCTGTGCGCTGCACGTGGGGGACAGCCGACTTTATTGTTTCCGGCGCAGAGAACTGATGCAGCTGACCACCGATCATTCCCTGGCGGCGGAGTCCGGCATCCGGGATTCAGATATGGTGCCCATGTTTATGGCGGGTGTGATCACCCGGGCGGTGGGGGTGCGGGACGACGTGCTGGTGGACCGTACTCCGGTGGAGGTGAAGCCGGGGGATTTTTTCCTGCTTTGCAGCGATGGGCTGTATAATATGGTCCCTTCTCATAAGATGGCGGAAATTCTTTCTCTGCAGAGCCTGGATCCGGCTGCGGATTTGGTGAATGCGGCCAACCGGGCCGGAGGTTTTGATAACATCACCGTGATCGTGCTCGAGGTTCTCGGTCCGCCAGGAAACTCTCTCGATGACACCGTGACCTGAGGCAGCGGAAGCTTTTGCTTGTTTCGGAAATTCAATCTGCTACCCCACTGCCATGTCCGACAATCTTCAGGTCAATGAGATTTTTTTCAGTATCCAGGGCGAGGGGGACCGCTCCGGATGGCCCTGTATTTTTATCCGGCTCTCTTTCTGCAACCTGCGCTGTGCCTGGTGCGATTCAGAATACACTTTCTATGAGGGAAGGGAGATGTCGATTGACCAGATTCTGGACAGCATCTCCGGTTTCCCCTGCCGGTTAGTGGAGCTGACCGGCGGAGAACCTTTGCTGCAGGAGGGGGCAAACCCTCTGATGCGCCGACTCTGCGATGCGGGATATGAGGTGATGCTGGAGACCTCGGGAAGTCTGGATATCTCTGCGGTCGACCCGCGGGTCCGCCGCATTATGGACCTGAAATGTCCGGGTTCGGGTATGATGTCCCGCAACCGGATGCAGAATCTGAAACTGCTGAACGCGGGGGACGAACTTAAATTTGTGATCAAAGACCGGCTCGACTACGAGTGGGCGAAAGATCTGGTGCTCCGGGAGAACCTGACCGCGATCTGCCCGGTGCTGTTTTCGCCGGTCTGGGATGCGGTTCCTTTTGAGGATCTGGCGGGCTGGATTCTGGACGACGGATTGAAGGTGCGGCTGCAACTGCAGATCCATAAATTTATCTGGGATCCAAAGGCCCGCGGGGTGTAAGCATCGGCCCGCCCCGCCCGGATTCAATCCGCAGCGTTTGAAATTTGCAATGCGCTGCTTTTTACCTTATCCATCTTGACCATATGAAAATCGCCAAGGAATTCCGCTGGGAAATGGGTCACCGCCTTCCTCTTCACGAGGGAGCCTGCAGGAATCTGCATGGGCATTCCTACCGGCTGGTGGTTGAGGTCGAGGGAGAGGTCAATCCGGTCACGGGAATGGTGATCGATTTTGCGGAGATTTCCGCGAAAGTGAAACCCTTTCTGCAGGAGCTGGACCACGCATTTCTCTGTCAGGAGGATGATGAAGAGGTCCGCGAGCTGCTGGAGAGGATGAATCTGAAAAGAATTTATATTCCCAAACCCTCCACGGTGGAGAACATCTGCGGAATGTTTGTGGAGCGCCTGCGTCCTGCTTTCGCATCTGAATCCCAGGTGCAGGCTTTCACAGTCCGGATTTGGGAAACCGCCTCCTCGGTTGCGGAGATTCGGGAAGATGTCAGGATCGGCTAAGGCCCGAACGATTTATCTGGTACACCACCACCTGCGCAGGGGTGGGGTTTCCCGGGTGATTCTGCACACGGCGGAAATTCTCCGGGATGCGGGTGAGCAGGTGTGTATTGTTTCCGGGGAAAGGTCCCCGGTTCCGCTGCCGGAGGGACTGTCCTTGCGGGTGATTCCCGCCCTGGGCTATGCGGAGTCCGCCCCTGACTCCGGGGATCTGCAGGATTGTCTGTCCGAGATGTACCATGAGGGGGATATCTGGCATGTCCACAATCACAGCCTGGGAAAAAATCCGGCAGTGACAGATGTTTTTCTGCGTCTGGCGGAGGAGGGGCATTTGCTGATTCTGCAGCCGCATGATTTTGCCGAGGACGGCCGCCCCCGGAATCTTGAACGTCTGCGCAAAGAACTTCCCGGGTTCCCGGACCGGCTTTATCCCTTCGCCCCCCATATCCGTTATGCGGTGCTGCAGAAAAGGGACCAGCAGCTTCTGCGCTGCGCGGGCATTCCTGCGGAGCAGATCCACCTGCTTCCTAATCCGGTTTCGGTGGGGATGCATCCGGGGCCTGTGCGGCAGCCTCCGAAGCGGATTCTGTATCTGACCCGGGCGATCCGCCGCAAGAATATCGGTGAATTTCTTTACTGGGCTGCCTGTTTTGATGGAGAACTTGAGTTTGCGACCTCGCTGATTCCGGAAAATCCGGAGGAACTGAAATTATTTAAGACCTGGCAGGATTTTGCCCATGCCGAAGGGATCCCTGTCCGTTGGGGCCTGGGAGAGACCTGTTCTTTTGAGAAGCTGGTCGAAGCGGCGGATCTGTGTATCACCACCAGTGTGGGGGAAGGGTTCGGAATGAGTTTTCTGGAGCCTTTCGGGATGGGTAGGGGCGTGCGGGGCCGGAATCTTCCGGAAATCACCGCCGGATTCACCGAGGACGGGATCGATCTGTCCGCGCTTTACCCTGAACTGCCCGTGCCGGTGGATGCGCTGGACCCCGAATTCTGGATTCGGGCCACCGCGCAGATCCGCAATTGGCGTCAGTCCATGGGCGCAGAGGGTTCTCTGGATGAGGCGGAGCTGAAGTCCGCCTGGGTACGGGATCAGCAGATTGATTTCGGACGTCTGGATGAGCCGGCCCAGCGCCAGGTGCTCCGGACGCTGAAAGGATCCCTGCGGAGGGAGCTTCTGCAAATGGATCATCCACAGCCGGTCGAACAAAACTCAGCCACCATGGAGTCGCATTACAGTGACGGTCCTTCGCTCTCCCGTCTGCAGGCCCTGTACAACGGATTGCGGTCGCCCGGCCCGGTGGAATATGCGCAGGGCGACCGGGTCCGCGATGCCTTTCTGGACCTTTCTTCGGTGTGGCTGTTGAGGACCTGAAATGGAAGAGTTGTTTACCGAACGTATCCGGATTTTAAGCCGCCCGCTTGCGGTTCAGCCCACCCGGCTGTCTCCCCGCCTCCAGGAGATGCGTGGATTGAAAGCGGTGATTTTTGACATTTATGGCACCCTGTTTCTCAGTGGATCCGGGGATATCGGGACGGCCTCCGCCCACCCCGGGGTTTCCGCTCTGGTGGAGGCGCTGCGCGAGCAGGGAGTGGAAATGCCGGAGGACCTGGCGGAATCGGCCATGGCCCGTTTTTATGAACTGATTGCGTTGGATCATGCACGGGAAAAGCAGAGGGGCACCGAAATTCCGGAGATCCGCATCCTCGACATTTGGGAACAGTGGCGGCGGGAGGCGCAGGTTCAAATCGATATTCCGCAACTGGCGATTGATGTGGAGTGCCGTCTGAATCCGGTCTGGCCGATGCCCGGTCTGGAAAATTGTCTGCAGGGAATTTCGGCCCTTTCTCTCGGGTTGGGGGTAGTGAGCAATGCCCAGGTGTTCACACCCTGTCTTTTTCCTGCATTGACCGGAAAGAGTTTGGCGGAATTCGGATTCAACCCCGCACACTGTGTATGGTCCTGGACCCTGAAAGAGGCGAAACCCTCCCTGCGCCTGTATCAGAATCTGTTGGAGAAGCTCAAAGAAATTAAGCCGGAGGAGTGTCTGTTCGTCGGCAATGACATGCTTAACGATGTGATGCCGGCTCAGCGGGTGGGGATGCGGACCGCTTTGTTTGCCGGAGACCGCAGATCTTTGCGGCTCCGGAGCGGCGATTCCCGGGTGCAGGGAGTGGAACCGGATCTGGTTCTCACGCATTTAAATCAGTTGATGGAGTGTCTGGTATGCCTGAATTGATCTTCTGTTATGTCCCGGTCCCCGATTCCGAAACCGGAAAATCCCTGGCGCGGGCGGCGTTGGATGCCGGTTTGGCCGGCTGCGCGAATCTGCTGGGTCCCATGACCAGTATCTACGAGTGGGAGGGAAAGGTTCAGGAGGAGGCGGAATTTCTGCTGATCCTGAAGACTACAGCGGAGAAACAAAGAGCGCTTCGCGACTGGATGGAAAAGAAACATCCATATGAATGTCCCTGCATTGCCGGATTTCCGGTGACGACCAACCGGGCTTTTGCGGAATGGATACAGCGTCAGTTATGAAAAGCCCTTCGGGAAAAGTCGCCCTGTTGTTCCGTTACGGCGCGGGGGAACATGTGGATTTTCTGCCTGCGCTTCCGGAGATTCTGCGCCGGCTGCATGAGGAAGGGCTGGAGGTGCATCATTTTGGTTTCCGGGGGAAAGAAAGCCTGCCTGCGGATCTGCGGAGATGGGTGCAGGTTCATGAGGGACCGTTCAGGGTGAACCGGGGTTCGCAGTGGGACAAACATCTGAAAGCCCTGCTCTGGCTGATGGGACTGCCGTTTCTGGGCTGGCGGCTTCAGAGACGGGGGTTCGATAAAGTTTTCGTGGACGAGACCCTGCCGCTCAGCGCAATGCTGCTCCGCATGGGCTACCGGGGAAAACTGCTGTTTACCGTACATGACTTTTTCATGGAGATCTACTGGGAGCCGCGAAGCCTGCTGCGGGCTCCCGCCCGGTGGATTCAGCGTCTGGATGCACGGGCCTGGAGGCGGCTCGACCGGATTTTTACCCGCACGGAAAGCGCCAAAGAATTTCTGACCGGCAAAGGGCTGTGCCCGGATCGAATTTCGGTGCTGCCGGATCCGGTGAATCTGCAGTTGTTCCATCCGGAAGGGGATCGGGATCAAAGAGAGGCTTTCCGTGCGGCCTGGGGCGTGACGCCGCAGGATTTGCTCATGGTCCATCACGGCATCATGCATCCCAACAAAGGAAATCTCCGCCTGATCCAGGCCGTACAGCGGCTTCGGGAACGTCTGCCGCACTTGAAACTGATGCTGATCGGGGATGGACCTGAAATGCCGGAACTCCGTCAGACGGTCACCGCACTGGGTTTGCAGGACCGGGTTCTGCTCACCGGATGGTTGCCCGGTCTGGCCGATATTTCCCGGGCGCTGAAGGCCGGCGATATCGGACTGGTCATGCGCAAAGGACTTCCCGGCGATCATTTTCATGTCACCAGCACCCTGGTCCATAATCTGGCCTGTGGATTGCCTGTTCTTTCGGCCCGTCTGCGGGGAATCAGCGAAGTGGTGGAGGAGGGGAGAGAGGGGTTCTTGTTTGACCCGGTCTGCGGTGAGGAATTTGACCGGAAGCTGATCCAGTTGGCGGAGTCCCCTGAGCTTCGAAAAGAGATGGGCTTGGCGGCCCGACAAAAAGCCGAGGAAAGCTTTGACCCCGGAAGGATTGCAGAGGAATATCTGAAGTGCTTATGTCCATGAAGAGCCCCTGGTGCAGATTTCCCCTGGTCATTCTCTGTTTGAGTCTGGCGGGACTTTCTTTTTTGGGAATCCTGGAGAGCGGAATGGACAAAGCCGGTGCCGGGAAGCTGAAAGCACGCAATGAGGCCTATCTGGAGGAAACCTTTGAGAAAGCACTGGTGGGTTTCGGGGTGATGTCGGGACTGAAGGCGGGACTGGCGGTGGTGGAGGGAAGCACGGGCGGGGTCAGTGCGGGCATTTCGCTGCAGCTTCAGATCGGGGATGTGGTTCAGTCGGCCTATGATTATGTCGATGTGGCCTGGCGGACGCTTTTGCTGGGCTCGATCTGCCTGCTTTCGATTCAGTATCTGCTGGAGGTGGTTGATTTGCTGGATGCCATGGTTCTGGGGATCTTTTTCGGTCTGTTGGGAACGGGATTTTTGTGGAAAAGATGCCCGAACCTGCTTCGCGACGCACGCTTCCTCTTTCTGTTCGGCGTGCTGGTGCTCTACATTTTGCTTCCGCTCTCCATTCTCTCCGCGGCGTCCCTTTCCAAATACATCACCGCCCCCTCCATCCAAAGCGCTCAGCAGGGATTTCAGGAGACCGGTC
Organism: Kiritimatiellia bacterium; assembly: GCA_049438565.1. GTDB lineage: Bacteria > Verrucomicrobiota > Kiritimatiellia > SS1-B-03-39 > UBA6053 > UBA6053. The sequence goes on along the minus strand of JBMTJR010000082.1, from coordinate 2,871 downwards.
AACAGCTTTTTCCCGATCCGGACGGTGTGCCGGAGGGAATGATGGCCCGTCTGAAGGAAATTCCGGAGCGGCTGGAGCAGATTTCACGCACTCTGAAGAAACGCAGCACAGAGATGGCTTTGTGGACGGTGCAGCTGATTGCCGGATACCTGTTTGACTGCATTCTGTTTCCGCTGGGCTGCTTTCTGACCATGTTGTGGGGAACCCGGGGACTGATGCGGTATTGTCAGTCCTGCGGCCAACGCACGGCGTTGTATCGGGAAATCCGCGGATTGCGGCCGGAACCCGGACCGGGACCTCTGCTCTGAGAAGGTATCCGCAGCCTGGACGAAGGCTTTTTCCGATTTTGAATTGAACTCTGGCAAATCCCGTTTATGGATGCCTGCACTTTCAACCCCCTTGGATTTTTTATGAACCGTATCTATAATTTCAGCGCCGGACCCGCCACTCTCCCCACCGAAGTTCTGCTGGAGGCACAGTCGGAACTGCTGGATTATCAGGGCTCCGGAATGTCCATCATGGAGATGAGCCACCGCGGGAAACACTATGATGCGGTTCACCAGGAGGCTGTGGCCAATTTTCATGAGCTGCTTGAAATTCCTGAAGAATATGCGGTGTTGTTTCTGCAGGGCGGTGCCACCACACAGTTTTCCCAGATTCCCATGAATTTGCGCGGGGAAGGGCAGGTTGCGGATTACATCAATGCCGGCGCCTGGAGCAAAAAAGCGATTAAAGAGGCGAAAATCCTGGGCAAAGTGAATGTGGCGGCGGATTGCGGAAGCGAGATTCCCACCCGGCAGGCCCGTCAGGAGGAGCTGAACCTCAGCTCCGGAGCCGCCTACCTGCACTGCTGCTCCAACGAAACCATCTCCGGCGCCCAGATCAAGGAGTTTCCCAAATCAGAGGCGCCGCTGGTCTGTGACATGTCTTCAGATATTCTGTCCCGCTGCCTGAATATTTCCGACTTCGGTCTCATCTATGCAGGGGCACAGAAAAATCTGGGTCCGGCCGGGGTCACCTTGGTGATCCTGCGCAAAGATCTGGCCGAGCGGGCTCCCGAATCGGTTCCGGAGATGCTCCGCTACCGCACCCACATCGAAAACAATTCTCTGTACAACACCCCGCCCACTTTCGGCATCTACCTGCTCTGCCTGGTCACCCGCTGGCTGAAAAACAACGGCGGACTGGCGGCCATGGAACTGCTGAATAACCGCAAGTCGGACAAACTGTATGCGGCCATCGACGGATCCGGATTTTACCGTGGAACCGCAGTCCCCGAATTCCGCTCCACCATGAATGTCACCTACCGGCTGCCCAGCGAGGAGCTGGAGAAAAAATTCATCTCCGAGGCCACCGCGCAGGGACTGGACGGACTCAAAGGTCACCGCTCCGTGGGCGGCATCCGCGCCTCCATTTACAATGCAATGCCGGAGGCCGGGGTGGATGCCCTGATCTCCTTCATGCAGGAGTTTGAGCGGACAAACGGATAATCCGGATTTTCGCATTGCTTTCTCCGCCCTTTTTGGGTTAGAAGCACAGCTCGTTTTACTACGCTCCCGTAGCTCAACTGGATAGAGTGTCGGCCTCCGAAGCCGAAGGTTGCAGGTTCGAACCCCGCCGGGAGCACCATTTCCTAAGAAAGGCCCATTCAATGGACGCCAAGAATTTTGATGCGCTGCGCAGTGATTTGCGCAAAAATGACCAGTTGCGCCCGGTCACGATTCAGAAAAACATCGCTCCCTCCGCCACCGGTTCCTGTCTGATCTCTTTTGGAAACACCCAGGTCATCTGCGCGGTGAGTATTGAGGACAAAATTCCCGGCTGGATGCGATATCAGAAGGTCCCCGGTGGATGGCTGACTGCCGAATACAGCATGCTGCCGTACTCCACAGAGGAGCGCAACAACCGTCCCGGCGCCAATCCCAACGGCCGGAGTATGGAAATTCAGCGGCTGATCGGACGCTCCCTCCGGGCTTCGGTTGATTTGTTGAAGCTGGGGCCCAAAACCATCACCATCGACTGTGATGTGCTGAATGCCGACGGGGGAACCCGGACCGCTTCGATCACCGGAGCCTATGTGGCGCTGGTGCTCGCGGTGCGCAGACTGCAGAAAGAGGGAAAACTCAACAAAGATCCGCTCACCGAACAGGTGGCCGCCATCAGTGTGGGAATCGTCAAAGGACAGCCCATGCTGGATCTCTGTTACGAAGAGGATTTTGCCGCCTCCACCGATGCCAACACGGTAATGACCGCCGCCGGAAAATTTGTGGAGGTGCAGAGCACCGCGGAGGAGGGGGCCTACAGCCGTCAGGAACTGGATGCCATGCTGGATCTGGCCGAGAAGGGAAACCGGGAACTGATAAAAATTCAGCTCGCCGCCCTCGCGGAGTGAATTGCTCTCCGTTGACGCCCCAAAACAGCCTCAAAAGCAATCAACCGTTTCGCCAGACACAAAAGCCGGAATGCCCCCCGACTGAGGAACCGACACGTAAAGAGGTTCTTGAAGGTGTGAGAAATGCCAAAAATCGCGGGCTGATCCTTTTATACATCATCCGTCAGGAAGATTTCCTGGCCATTTTTCCCGCGGCACATCGCATGGTAGTGGGCTCCGGGATATTCGACTCGAACGGCACGTGGCATGGGGGACTTTCAACCCAAGCGAATAACTCTGTCAATGTTAAAATGCACGGCCTGACCCTTTTACTGACCCTTTTACCAGACGGCGGATTCAAATGATAAGTGCAATTCTAATGGAAGGAGAAATGACATGCTCATTTTTTCTCATCAAACGCCCGTCGATTCGATCATAGTTTGATTCCCAAGCGGGTCATGAGTAACGTTGGATGTGAAAAGAAATAGATAATAGCGGAA
>JBMTJR010000081.1:0-9094 GCA_049438565.1 Kiritimatiellia bacterium | reverse complement strand
CCTCTTCCAGGGTGTGACCATATCCGTCAGTGAGACCAAACCGCATGTTCAGCACATCCTGTTCGCGGGCACTGAGGGTGGTCAGCACATCCGCCAGACGTTCTTTGAGCAGGCTGTGTCCGGTCATATCCGCAGGACTGTCTGCAGCTTTGTCCTCAATGAAATCACCGAAGCTGGTGTCCTCGCTGTCTCCCACCGGTGACTGCAGTGAAATGGGTTGCTGGGCAATTTTGAGGATGGCCCGGACGCGGTCCAGCGGCATGGTCATTTCCTCCGAGAGTTCCTCGGGAGAAGGTTCGCGCCCCAGTTCCTGCACCAATTGCTTCTGCATGCGCATCAGTTTATTGATGGTCTCAATCATATGAACCGGAATCCGGATCGTACGGGCCTGATCGGCAATGGAGCGGGTGATCGCCTGACGAATCCACCAGGTGGCGTAGGTGCTGAATTTATACCCGCGGCGGTATTCAAACTTCTCCACGGCTTTCATCAGCCCCATGTTCCCCTCCTGAATCAGATCGAGAAAGGAAAGACCGCGGTTGGTGTATTTTTTGGCGATACTGATAACCAGTCGGAGGTTGGCTTCCACCATTTCGGTTTTTGCCCGGAGGCCTTTACGCATCCAGAACCGGAGATCTTTGTAATTTTCAAGAAACGCCTCTTCGGTCAGACCGAGGGTCACTTCGATTTCGCTGATGCGGTTTAAGGAATCTTTATAGCTTTTGGTGGTCTTGTTGCGGCTGTGGTCCACTTTTTGCCGGAGGGAAGTGATTTCTTTGAAATACACCTCGGTGATTTCCACCAGATCCTCCACCGCTTTCTGTTTCAGGAAGAGCTTCTCGTAACTTTTGGAGAGGCGTGTCCGGACTTTCTGAAGTTCCTTTTCTAGATTTTCCTTCTTCGAGGCGGAAGCTTTGGTGAATTTTACAAAATCCTCCTGCAGCGTATCCCGTTGTTTCTCGATGTTTTTCAGAATTCTCGGGAGATTTTTGAAATATTTTTCCCGACTCTCCACGTGTTTATCGTTGATGATGCGGTCAAAGCGTTCCTCCTGATTTTCGAGCCGGGTCATCAAATTCAGGTAGGCTTCGGCGGAACAGCCCATACGGTTGAAAATGTCGCAGGTTTTGATCTCGGCCTCTTCAATCCGTTTGGAGATTTCCACCTCCTCCTCCCGGGAGAGCAGGGGAACCTGTCCCATGGATTTAAGATACATCCGAACCGGATCATCAAGCACATCCATTTTTTCCGCAGCGCGTTCTTTCACTTCGTGCTTGCGGCGGTTCATGTGCGCCTCCACCTCCTCCGGGCGGATCACTTCAATGTTGATCCCTTTGAGGGTAATCAGCGCGCTGTCCAGTTCGGTGGGATTATCACCCTTGGAGGGAAGATTTTGGACCAAATCATCCAGAAGCACATACCCATCGACCCGTCCCTTTTTGATCATGGGATCAAAAGTCTTGGACCAGTTTGCCCCCTCCACTTTTGTGGAGAGAATCAGAGAATCGTCAAGTTCTACTGCTGGAGGGACGGGGGGGGCTGCGGTGATTTTGGTTTTCTCATCCGCCGCGGGAGAAGATTTGCGGGAAGTGGCTGCAGATTCTTTCGAGGCCTCAGCAAGTTTTGCTTTCCTGGATTTTGCGGCAACTTTATCAGTTGTGTTTTTTTTTGCTGCAGCTTTTTTGGGAGCAGCTTTTTTGGGAGCCGCTTTTTTGGCAGAAGTTTTATTAGTTGCGACTTTTTTGGTGGGGGTCTTTTTGGAAGAAGCTTTTTTGGCGGGTGTCTTTTTGACTGCTGCTTTGGACCCGGTCTTTTTCTTAGTGGAAGCCGCTTTGGAAGTCTTATTACGGGTGGATGTCTTCTTGACCACAGTTTTCGCTGCCACGGCTTTCTTCGGAGAAACCGCTTTGGTTCTCGACTTGGACGGAGCAGGAGTGCTTTTGTTTTTTTTGCTGGAGGCGGTGGAGGAAGAGGGGGTCTTCTTTTTTGCGGGCATAAAAGAGAGTCCTTGGTGGAGAAAGAAGGGTTTTAAAGTGAGATCGGGTGGGAGGAAATGAACGTTTAATTATATGCGCCATCCGGTCCGGAGTCAAGGTAAACTCATCCTCGGATCACCTATAAATTGAATAGGATTTTGTCGATTATTCGACAAAATACGTAACCGTCACATCCCAACTGTAAGCAAAATTTGCATTTACCGGCTGAGAGTCGGTGACCTGGACTACCACCTGGGTATCCGCACTTCCCACCACATCCACCTGTTCGGAAATACTGGTTCCCGTCCTGCCGTTTAAAACAATTCGCCCGTTGTAGCTGACTTCATAATTCTCAGCTCCGCCATCCACTCCGTTGAAATTGAGCTGAACGCGGACGCGGGTGATGCTGCGTCCGGCGAGATCTCCGGCCACATCCAGCACCCGGCTGCTGGGAAGAAGCAGTGAGGAGGCGTTTACCTGATCAGAGGCTGTGCGCACCAGAATCTGGTCGGCGGGATCAACGTCAGGATTGGTTACGCCGCCCCCATTGTCTCCTCCACCGTCTCCTCCGGCAATCGCAACCCCAGCACCTACCGCTACCACAGCGCCTGCACCGATCATAACGGGTCTTTTCCAGTCGGATTCCCGAGGGGCCCCATCCCGGTTTTGACCAATCACCTGTACCTTCATCCAATTGGTTTCGCTCATAGCGCCTGGGTCCGTGCGGGCATCGATGTAGTAGCGGAAGGCGTCTGTTTCTGCAAACTGAGCGGGGGGCACCAACACGGAATAGACCCCCGCTCCGGCGGACTGCATGGGGAGGGAAACCGGAGCGGCACCATCACTTTGCGCCAGATAAAGCGTGACGCTACTGATTGGATCCGGACTGCTCACCCGGGCCACAATACGCAGAGGCTGACCTGCCACCACGGACGCCGGAGGCTGGTGGGCGATCACAGGCCGGTTCGGAACCTGGGCGTGAAGCGGGAGGAGGTTCAGAAAAGGGAAGAAACAGAAGAGACGGAATAGATTTTTCACAATGACAGGGGCTCCAAAAAAGGTTTTATCTCTCATAGAGTGGCCCGACGATTTCTTCAAGCACCACTTCAGTTGTAACGAACCCGGTGACCATGCCCTGATCATCCCGCACAAGCAGCATCGGCTGACGGGTCAGGCGCATGCGGGGGATCAGATCGTCCGCCGGCAGATCCTCCTCCACATACTGGGGAGGGCGGATTAAATCCGGAATCCGCAAATCCTCATCGTCGATATGCTCAAAAAGATCACTCAGTTTCAGAATCCCGGTAAAGCGTTTTTCGTTTTCGGAATACACAGGAAAACTTTTCACCCGGGATTTTGCGGCCAGTTCCAGAATTTCCGGCATGGGAGTGGTGGGGCGGATCTGCAACATTTTCTCCCGGGGAACCATCACATCCCGGGCGGTCTGTTCTGAGAGTCCGAAGACTCCCACCACCATTCGCCGCCGCTGTTCACTCAAATCCGGTGTGGCGCCACTTTCCCGGCTGAGCAGGAATTGGATATCCCGGCGGGTGATTCGCGACTGATTGGCCGCGGCCTCTGCATCGGTGGGCGCGGGGATCACAGAGCGGACCAGCGAAATGACCGGCACACTGATTCCGTGGAATAAAAACTGTGAAAGGCGGAAGAGGGGAACAAAACGGGCGGAACGGATCAGCGGATGACTCTGAAACCAGGCTTTGGGCAGATATTCTCCGAAGATAAGGATCAGCAGAGTGAGCACAATTGCGGCCAGAGGGCCTCCCACCTGGGTGGAGCCTCCAAAAAGTTCCACGATCAGACGGGTACCCACGACCGTAAAAGCGGTATTGGCCAGATTGGTGCCCACGAGACTCGTTGCGAGCATGCCGTCCGGATCCTGAATGACTTTTTCCAGCTGCAGGGCCCGCTTGTCCCTTCTTTTGCTCAGGTGACGGAGCCGCACCCGGTTGATCGAGACAATCCCGGTCTCCATCCCGGAATAAAAGGCAGAGGCAATCAAAAAGAAAACAAACAGGGCCCATTCCTCAAGCGCACTCATGCGTCCACCTCCGAAAGCGGGACCTTTTCAAACAGGATCAGCAAAATCCGGTTGCGCCGCATCTGCCGAACCATCGCTTTGTATCCGGGGCGGGCGATCCGCTCATTCAATCTGGGGATATGTTCCACCTGTTCAATAAACCAACCGGCCAGCCGGTCGGCCGTCTCGGATTCCAGTGCCACGCCCGTGATTCGCTCCACATCCAGCAGATGTGTTTGACCGTCCAGCAGCCACGCGGTTTCCGTAAGCTGTTCGCAAACCAGCCGCTGATCCTCTTCGATATCCAGCTCCCCGGTCAGTTCCTCAAGAATATCTCCCCGGGTAATCAGACCTGCGGTTCCGCCATATTCATCGACCACCACCGCCACCCGTTTTCTGGCGGTAAGCATCTGCGTAAGCAGTTTATCCAGCGTACACAGTTCGGGGACAAAAAAGGGTCGGATGGTTGCTTTTTTGATCGAACGCTTCGGATCGAGCAGGTAGGCGCGGACATCCAGCAGTCCCTCAATATTGTCTAACTGTTCGCGGTAGAGAACCAGATGGCGGACCTTGCAGTGTTTGGCGATTTCAAGCAGGGTGGAACTGTCTTCAGAGAGATCAATCCCCTCCAGATCAACCCGCGGAGTCATCACATCCCCCACTGTCTGTCTTTCCAGCGAGAGAATGGCCTGAACCATTTTATGTTCATGTTCATCCAGACTTCCGCTTTCACCGCTGGCCTCCATTAAAGTGTCATATTCGGCCTTGCTGAGAATATGACCACTGGGGAGAAAGAAATGAGAGAACTTGTTGGTGATGGATTCGAGCAAAGCCCGGGGCCAGCGGAGAATTTTCACAAAGAACATTAGCGGAGCGGCAAAGCGGGGGACAATACGGTCCCGAAGCCGAAGAGAGAGTCGTTTGGGGCCAAACTCCCCGAAAATCAGAGTGATCAGGGTTAGCAGACCCACTTGACCCCATTCATGGGTGAAACCGAGATGCTCCAGCAACAGGGCTCCCACAATCCAGAGGTTCACATTGACGATGGTATTGCCGATCAGCAACGTGGAGAGAAGACGGGTGGGCTGTTCCAGCAAGTGGAGCAGCCGCTCGGCGGTGAGAGGATCTTTCTCGCCAATCCGGTTCACTTCGTGCCGGTCCAGAGAGAAAAGTGCGGTTTCAGAACTGGAGAAAAACCCCGATCCGATCAACAAGAGGACAAAAACCAGTGATTGGAAAATCAGGAGGACCGTCATAGGTGCAGCTTATCCCTCCAGCTGCGGGAGCTTCTAGGGTAGGGGTCGGGGTCCGGGTCGTGAGTCAGGCTCAAAAAGTCCATATTGTGAAACAATATGCTGAATTATATTAGGGAAACAAGCTTTCGGTGCATAAGAATTTCAGATAAGTTCCATAGAAGAATATCTGGCAGTTTCCAGTGGTTTTACATTGAAACGAAAGGATAGAAGGCGTTGTTTTTCCCTTTACTCTGATTATCTAAATACTCTAAAAAACTACATATGTGTAAGCAGAAGATACTCTTCGGATTTTTGCCGTTTCTTATTTGTTGTTCTTTCAGCTTCGCCGAGATGCAAACCTCGACAGAGAGAGTGGACCTGCTGGAGCGGGCGTGGGAAGAGTACCGCTTCCTTTCTTTGGACCAGGCGGAAAAATACTTCAAACAGGTTCGGGCTGAGGATGGAGATCCTGAAAGAATCCGCCAGGCAATGCTTGGAATCGCGATGGCCCGGCAGTACCGGGAAGGAAATCCTGATTACGAATCTGCAGAAACTCTGTATCAGGAAATTCTTGAAATGAATGCGGAGGGGGAAATCGGAGTATTGGTACGTTCCAATCTGGCGGATCTTTACCTCGTCCGCGGCCAGGAGGAGAAGGCGCTGGCGCTTCTGAATGATCTCATTGATAATCACCTTCAGACGGTGATCGGTCAGGACGCGCTTCTCCGCCGAATCCAGATCACGATGGGAGATTTTGGTTCAGAGCGGTCGGTTCAGGTGGCCCGGGCGGCTGAAGGTTTGCTCGCGGAGGTGCAATCCTCTCCTGAACGCCCCTTCCTGATACCGGTGCTGAGTAATTTACTCGGAGAAATCTATTTCAACGCCAAACTCTACTCCAGGGCCGCAGAGCATTTAGAGCGCTTCACCACGGTTGGCACCGCAAACACGACGAACTATTCCTCTCAGGCCTCCCAGCTCTACCGGCTGGCCAAAATCTATGAAATCCATCTGAATGATATCCCAAATGCCGGTTTTTTCTATCGCCGTCTTGCCACAGAATACTCGAATAGTCCCATGGCATACTACGCACTTGAAAAAGCGATTCGGGCTCAAAGTATCACCCGTGAGGAAGCTGAAAATCTTCGGCTGGGGGGGGTAACTGCGGAAGTGCTGGATGAACTGTTTGCCAATGTCAATGGAGGGAATAACTGATGGCTGGATCTAAGAAAGACGGCGGTAGTTCCTGGGTGAATTATGTCGGCTTAATGATATTGCTCCTCTGTTATGCCGGTGCCTTCTGGAATGTCATCAGCAGCAAAAGACAGGAGTCCAGAGCGGATGTGATCCGTCTGGTGCACTGGCAGCTGGAGCTGGGAGTGCGGGATGGTTTGCAGTCGTTAATTGATGAATTTGAGGCGTACAAAGCCGCAAAGGAGGAGTCTGTGGAGGTGGTGCAGATCCCCATTCCGGAACGGGCCTACAATCAGTATGTCACCACGCAGCTGATTGGGGGAACGGCCCCGGATATGATTCAGATCGGAAAATTTCCCGACGAATATTTGGGTCGTTATTTTTACCCTCTTTCTCCCTTCCTCCAACAGCCCAATCCATTCAATCAGGAACGTCTCAAGGCACTTGAAGCGCAGGAATCTTTGTCGGACGCCGAACAGGATGTGAAAGAAGCTCTGGAGGTTTATGCAGAAAAACCCTGGATGGATTCTTTTACGGACGGTCTCAGGAGTCAGTTTAAGGAGATGTTCCAGGAATATTACGGAGTGGGATTCAGCACCTTTACCGTGAGGATGTATTACAATAAAGACCTGTTTCAAAAGGCCCTGGGGCATAGACATCCCCCCCGCTCCTATTCTGAACTTCTGGAAACTGCCCGGAATATTGAAGCGTTTTCCAGGGAATCCGGGGAGCAGATGGTTCCCATCGCCTCCTCAAAATATCAGGTTGAGGTGTTTCGGGACCGGTACCTTTCCAATCTTACCGCAGGATTGTCCTGGGATTTTGATATGAATTTAAGCGGCGGCGCGGACGGAATGGAGATCCTCATGGCTATTTTACGGGGGGATTTTACCCCCTGGACCTCCGAATACCAAGCCGCCATCCAGTCGGTACAAAATCTGGCGGACTTTTTTCCAAAAGGCTTTATGGCACTGGGCCGGGAGGATTCCGGTTTTGCTTTTGTGCAGGGACGTGCGGCGATGATCACTTCGGGAAGCTGGGATGCCCTGAGTTATTTGAACAAAATCAACAACCAGCCGGATGACCTTCGGTTTGAAGTGGGGATTTTTGATCTTCCCCCCATCACCTCTGCCAATGAAGCCTTTGGGAAATATGCGGTTGGACGCAGCTCTGAGGCTTCCAGCGGGACCGGGTTTGCATTCGGCATCACCCGGTTTACCCGTCATCTGGATCTATGTGTGGAGTTCCTCCAGTTCGCGACCACTCCCGAAAACAACACCGAACTGAATCGGATCGCCGGATGGATTCCGGTTGTGCATGGGGCGGTGCCGGGTGAGCTGATGAAAAACTTTGAACCCAACTATGTGGGATACTTCGGCAGGGTCCTGTTTGAAGTGATGCCGGGCGGGAAAGTCATGTTGCTGGAAAATCAGATTTACTGGCCCTTCGTCTCCGGGGATTTTGATTATGAAACCTACGCCCGGAAATTGTGGGAAGCGCTTCCGGCCGAAGCCGCAACCGATTTCAAACGGATGTATGACGGAAATCTGGAGTCGATTCCCAACCGTCAGCTTCGCCGCAGTTCGTTTTTGGCCACAGTGGTGGTGGGGGATCAGGATGCCTCCTCCCGGCGGAAAAATGAAATCAATCTGCAAAGATCTCTGGAGCCGCTGCTCAGCCTGCAGCTCGGCCAGAAGAATATCGATTTCCTTCTGGGGGAGACGCTGAAGGCAGTTCCCGGGAACGATCCTAAAGTGGAAAGATTTCACCGGGAATTTTTCCAGGCCCTTGAACGCGAAAAGAGTCAATACTCATGGCAAAAGATATTTCTCTCAAACAAGTGGTCACTTATTGGCCTCTGTATTTCTTTGTTCTCCCCAGCGCTTTGCTGGTGGCAACCTTTTCCTACTTCCCCGCCGCCAGCGCCATTTATCACAGCGCTTTCCGATGGAACGGCAATTACATCAAAATTTTTGTAGGTGCGTCTAACTTTCAAAAATCTCTGGGAACCCCTTTTTACTGGATCCTGACCCTGCTGCTCACCATGAGCATGATTTATCTCTCACAGAAAACAGGGATTTGGTCTAAGGGAACGAAATGGATTTGCGGGTTTGGATTCCCTCTGGTGAATGTGGCGGTGCTGCTGCGCGAGCATCCTTTCACCGGTCTGACTCCGGCGGAAACGCTGATTCCTGGTTTCATTTGGCTGGCTCTCTGGCTGTTTTTCCGCTGGAGGCTGGATCCAGACAGTGAGTACAGAGGGATCCTCAATTTCTCTGTGTTGCTGCTGGCCTCGTTTTCATTGTTGCGGGCACTGGGGATGTACGAGGTGCTGGCCTTTTCTTTCTCGGGCCTGCTCAGCGGGCTGGGGATCTGGGTGCGGCCCTCCCGTAGTGAGAAAATTCCGATGCTGGATGGCATGCGCATTTTCCATGCCCTCGCCGGGGTGGGACTGATGGTCTGGTCACTGGCCTTGCATGCGGGCGGGGAAGTGGCCCTGTGGAGCGGGTTTGGGGTGATCGCGGTTCTGGTACTGGCGAATCTGATGAAAATGCTTCCCTCCATCATCACGGCAGTGGTGATTCACCGTCTCAAAAGCGAAACAGCGAATTATTGGTACCGGGTATTGTTTGTCATCCCCATGATCATCCCGG
>JBMTJR010000080.1:0-9133 GCA_049438565.1 Kiritimatiellia bacterium | reverse complement strand
CCTCCAAACAGAGGGACCGGCCACATCTTCCGTATGAATTCAGCATCGTATATGACAGTTCCTGGAATGCCTGGGCCCTGCCCGGCGGAAAAATCGCCATCAACCGGGGGCTGCTGGAATCGATGCGCAATGAGAGCGAGCTGGCGGCCGTGCTGGCGCATGAAATTGTGCATGCCGCGGCCAGACACTCCGCACAGCAAATGGAGCGCGGAATGTGGATGCAGGTGGGTATTCTCGGTCTGACCCTGGCCGTGGAAGAGGACCTGCAGAGTGTTTTGTACGACACCGGGTCACTTGCTGCGGGCATCACCATGCTGAAATACAGCCGGGATGCCGAATCAGAATCGGATTTTTACGGAATGAAATATATGAAAGCCGCAGGGTATGACCCTACCGGTGCGGTAACACTGCAGGAATTATTTGCGGAAAATCTGGACAGTGCGGGAGGCTGGCTGGCCTCTCATCCCGCATCCATTCAGCGGGTGCGGGACAACCGGGAAGCTCTGAAAGATTTCACATCAGAAGGATATCTTGGGGCTGCGGAGTACCGGATCCGTACCCGCAGACTCCGGGAGCGGGCTCCGGCATATGCTCTCTATGAACAAGGAACCAAAGCGCTCAAAAACAATGATGCACATCAGGCGCTCCGGCTCTCCCTTCAGGCACGGAATCTGGTTCCGGAGGAAGCCCTGTTTTATGCCCTGAGCGCGGAAGCTTACGAAAAAATGGGGAAAACCGAAGCTGCGGTTCCTGCATGGGACCAGGCACTGCAACGGAATCCTGAATGGTTTTATTTCTATTTACGCCGGGGCATGGTTCACGAAAAACTTGGAAACCGCAAAGCGGCGGCTACGGACTATCAAAAGAGCTATCGTCTGCTCCCCACGAAAGAGGCGGAACAGGGTCTGCGGAAAAACCAGTAACGCGGAAGGGTCAGGAGCCGGAGGCCGCAGTCTTCTGAATTAAAAAGGGCTCCCACTCCGGAATCCCGTGCACATTCCTCAGAAAGAGGGTCATGGGCAGCACCCGGGGGGGCTCCGGTTTTTTGATGAGGTGTAATCCGGCTTCCGGCGGCGTGCGGTCTCCCTTGCGGTTGTTCACGCGTTTGCAACTGAGGACGCAGTTACTCCAGCTGGTCGCCCCGCCACGGGAACGGGGCACCACGTGGTCGATATTCCCTTCTTCTTTTGAGAGGGGTTTGCCAGTGTACTGACAGCGTCCATTGTCCCGGTCGCGGATCGCCTGATAAGAAAATTTCGGATGGCGCATCGGCACTTTGGCGTAGTGAACCGAAAGAATGACCCGCGGGACCCTGAGTTGTCCGCGCACCACGCCAATCGACCAGTCTATCTCCCGGACCGGAAGCTGAATCCATTCCGACCACTCCACGGGAAACATGTTCTCGCCCCGGTCCATATCCAGTCCCAATGCATTCCCGGAAGCCATTTGACAAAATGCATGGGCAGGCGTGGTGGTATTCACCGCCTGCCAATTCCGGTTCAAAACCAAAACGACGTTTTTATCGAGGACAGATTCCATGATGACCTGAGTGACACTATGAGACTTAACGCCCTTTCTGATCCGGGGTCAACCCATGAACATGCAGAAAATGATGAGAAAATTATGAATCAACCGCTGTCGGTTCTTTCTCAAGCAACAGATTCACCGCTGCGGCCGCCGCACAAAATCCGAAAGTCCCTGTCACAAAGCCTGCCGTTCCATAACCGCTGGCGCAGTCGAGACGCAATCTGCTTTCCGGCTCCCTCTCGCCACAGACACTTCCGTCGGACTGAGGATACCGGACCGGTTCCGGGGAGAATACCGCAGGCACCCCCCATTTTTTCCGGGTATTCCGCGGAAAGCCATGCTTTTGCCGCAGCTTTTTCCGCACCCGCTGCAGCAGTGCATCGTCAAAAGTACGGGAAAGATCTGCCAGTTGAACCCGACTCGGATCCGCCCGACCGCCGGCCGCACCGACTGTCACTGCGGGAATCTGCCGGTTCCGGCACTCTGAAAGCAGCAGGCATTTGTGCGGAATACTGTCAATACAGTCCACAATCACATCCGGCGGATTCTCGAGTAAATTTCCACAGGTCTTTTCCGTAAAAAAAACAAAATGATCCTCCACCACGGTTCCCGGGGAGATTTGCAGAATACGCTCCTTCATCACCTCCACCTTGCTCCGCCCCACCGTGCCCAGCGTGGCATGCAGCTGACGATTCAAATTGCTGCTGCAGATTTCATCCATATCCACCAACGAAATCTGTCCGATCCCCGCCCGCGCCAGCGCCTCTGCCGTCCAACTCCCCACCCCTCCAATCCCGACCACACAGACCCTGGCCGCTCTGAGTCTCCGGAACCCCTCTTTGCCGTAAAGCCGCTCAGAACCTGAATACCACAAGCTGTCTGAATTTGTTTGAGATAGATCTACATTCGGCATTCGCCTCTTCTGTCTTTTTCGTTTCAAATTGCAAGCGGATGAAGAGACATGCTTTTGTCAAAACTTGGTCTGATTCCTGCTAAAATAATATCCTCAAAACACATGCATTCTTTCAACAAAAAGAAACATTCTGAAAAACGCCGGTTTTTACCCCCGGATAAAACCACTGTGCCTTTCAGCTTTCCTAAATCCAAATCAGCTCAAGCCGATCCAGCATTGACAAATTATCGTTTTTGCAAAGATTAAACCCCACGTCCCACCTATTCCTGGAGTTCCTTATGAAATTATCCCGTCTGTCCTCTTTGGCCGTCATTTTTTTCGCCTCTTCCGCCTGGGTGAATGCGCAAACCGTATTTGAACAACATCCGCCCGTGGGAGAGAATGTAAGGCTCGCCTGGGCGATCGATGCCGATGGCGGGGTCAACGGCGATGAATTCAAAGGTTTTGAAGTCGCGTACGCTTCGGAAATCTATCCGCTTGATCAAATGTTGATTTCATTCACCAACAGCAATCCCGAAGGGAATTCTCAGCAGACCGTTATGTTGGCAGTGGAAGAATATTATCCCATTGCAGAATCCTTCAAATTCTACGGCGTGGCGGGACTGGGGTATATGTGGACCGACTTCTCCGCAGAAAGCGGCGGCGACAGCACCGGCTGGGTTGGGAAAATCGGCGGCGGAGGAATTCTGACTCTCTCGGAGGCTCTGGATCTGTACGCAGAGATTGCCTACTACGGCAGCGACCGGAACCTTTGGCTGGACGGTCCAAACGCTGTGGATTCTCAGAACTGGGGCGCGTTGCTCGGATTGCGCTTTAAATACTGAAGGCATCCTTTTCGGATCACCCGAAAGCCTCCGGAGAAAGCTTCAGCCCTCCCCTTCCTCTGATTCAGGAAGGGAGGGCGGAAGCCCCTCCACAAAACTTTTGATTTCATCCCGGACTTTCCGATAACGGGAAAGAATCGATTCCTCGCTCTCTGGTTCTTCCCCTGCAGGGACTGGATTCTCAGCCGGGTTTTCCACCTTCATCGAAAGAATTTCCGCGTCCCCGAAAAATCCGGCCGCTGTTTCTTTTAAAGAATCAGACAAAAGAATTACCCGGTCCACCGTGACGCCTCGCAGTGATTCCAGACTTTTGGGAATCCGGCCCGCAAGATCCACTCCGGCTTCCGCCATCACTTTCACCGCATAGGGATCAAGAATTCCGGGCTTCACTCCGGCACTCTGCGCTTGGAGGGATTCGGGCCTGAGCGTTTCGACCCAGGCTTCCGCCATTTGGCTGCGGCAGGAATTTTCCTCGCTAAGAAAAAGACAGGTCTGGAGAACGGTCTCCGGCTGAATCCACCCGAGTTTGAGCGCCACCTCCTGCTGGACCGCATCGATCTGATCCAGGGAAAGCTCCGGATCCGGAATCAGAAAAGTTTCACCGCTCTCTTTGTGTTCATAGATCCGGATCTGACGTCCCTCCGCGTCCCGTTGAACCCCGCGTTCAATAAGCAGGCGTTTGCGCTCCAGCATCACCGCCAGCAGAAATGTGGTATTCACGTTTTCAGGATTTTGATCCTCCACATATTGCCGCAGCAACTCCTCGGCATTTTCCTCTTTAAACAGCGATTCTTTTTTAGGGGGAGGCAGACGGTATTGGGTTTTCCAGTAGAACAAGGCCTCCGCCTGCTTCTCTTTCGTCCAGGCTGTCAGTTTATAATCCTGACGGATCATGCCCTCCGGACCGTTCATCAGCCGGGACATGAGAAATTCTTTTTCCGTAAACGCCTCCCCGCTTTCCGAGCAATGATGAGCACGGGCTTTCACTTCCCAGGAGGACGATTGCGTGGATGTGTAAGGCAACATAGGATTTTTCACGGGGTTTGAAAGGATTGTTCGGGGTATCGTTTTTGAAATTCCTGCAGGGCCGCGTCGGCATGTTCGGTCTGTCCCGCCAAGCGGAAGGCTTTCTCAGCCATCCGCAAAGCCTCGGGCGACAGTTCCGGATCCTCGAACAGCACCGCCACACTCATGAAATATTTTGCGGCTTCCGGCCATTTCTTTTCGGCCATCCTCACCCGGCCATTTCCCATAATACCCCGGGCCTGAAGCTGTCCAAGTTCGAGGGAGGATGCCATGCGGGCCGCCTCGCTGTAATGATGAAAGGATTCTTTAAATTCTCCGTCGGTGAGCAGGAGATCGGCCAAATCCAAATGTGCAGAAACCGCCTCCACACTTTCCGATTGAAACGCCAGCCCCTTTTGCAGGGCTTGAATTCCCGCCTCCGCATTCCCCTGCTTCCGCTCCACCCCGGCCAGCGCATAAAATCCCAGTTCCCGGGTAGCCGCGCGGCGGTTCTGCTGAATCATGCTCTGTGCAATGGTTTTTTGCTGCGCAAGGTTTCCCTCTGTTTCGGCAGCCGTCCCCAGCCACAAGAGCAGTTCATCCGAAAGACTTTCGGAAGCCCCGGTTCCAAGCAAAGGGAGAAAGACCTCCAGGGCCCTGGCCGATTCGCCACTCCGGCTGTAGGACTGTCCCAGCCGCATCCTGGCGGCGAATTGCCACTCCTGCTTCAGTCCCTCCACCTGCAAAGCTGCCTCCAGCGCGGTACGCGCGGCCATGGTTTCCCCTATCCGATCAAAGAGCACTCCCTGCCAGTACAATGCCTCCGCCCGCTGCGCTGCGGAAAGATCCGCCTCCAGATAGGACTCCAGCCGCCTCCCGGCATCCGCGAATTTTTCCAGCCGGATTTCAAGCATAGCAATTTTAAAGAGCAAAGGCGGGTTCGGGGTTGCGGAATTTTCAAGCGCCTGCAGCCATTTCCGGAGACCTGCTTCCCTTTTGCCGGCTTTGACCAGAAGATCCCCTGCCTGTTCCAGCGCCGGCCCCGCCCGGGGATCCTCGGGCATCCGGAGAGCAAATACCGTGAGCGCCTCCGCCGCTGCTTCAGCCTCCCCGGTTTTGAGCAGCAGAACGGCCTTGAAATACAAGGCGTCCGCAGCCTTGGGATGCCGGGGATACTGATGGGCAATCCGGGTATAGGTCTGCAGCGCCTGCCGGGTTTCACCCGCCCCGCGGGAACTTTCCGCCAGAAGCCAGAGTGCCTCGACTTCACGTCCGGGAATCTGCTGCAGATCCTGAGAGAATTCCAGCACTTTCTGAAACTCCCCCAGCGCAGCATAGCTTTCCGCCAGCTCGTACACAGCCAGTCTGCGGAAGCGGCTTTCGGGAAACCGTTTCAGGAGGGTCTCGAAGGCTGAAACCGAGGCCGCGCTCTCTCCCAGTTTATCATGACTGACCCCCTCCAGATACAGCCAGGTATCTGCATCGGGCTCTTTCCGTGACTCCGAGGTCTGGTTGGCCAGCAGCAACGCACGCTTCGCCTCTCCCGCCTGAAGCTGAGCCCAGGCCAAATGAATCATCCCCGCGCGCACCCGGGAACTGTCCGGGAATTGACTCCACAATTTCCAGAAGAGATCGGCGGATTCCCGGGCATTGCCTGCCGTCCGTTCCAGAACCGCCCAGGACCAGAGGGCCTCCACTTCGAATTCCCGGGAAGGCGGATTTTTCAGGGCCTGTTTGTAGGCGGCCCGTTTTTCTTCAATCCCGGCATCTGAAAGCGCCGCCACCTGAAGTGCGGCATAGGCGGACAAAGGATCGTCGGGATAGCTGGTCAGAAAGGCCCGGTACAGCCGCAGGGCCTCGGCTTTCTGATTCTGGGCCTCGAGGATTCGGGCCAGCGTGAAGCGGACCGGCGCATCCATCGTCGCATCCACCTCCCCCAGCTGCAGACTGCGAAGCAGCGTCTCCGCCCGGTCCAGATCCCCCAGCTCATATGCTTTTTCCGCCAGTCGGTAGCGTGAACGCTGGGCGGAAATTCCTGTTCCCCCGCTCGCCACCGCCTGTTCGAAATAGGTGGCTGCCAACTCCCATTTTCCCAGCCGGCTCGCAGATTCACCGGCCCGATAATACAGAAGATCCTTGTTTTCCGAGGGCTCCGCTCCGTTCAGCAGTTTTTGATATTCCTCCAGGGCCAAATCAAAAATCCCGCGGGCGTAAAGACCATCCGCCAGACGCCGGGTTTCGGACGGAGCCGGTTCTGCGGCGGAAAGACCCTGCACGCTCAGACAGAGCAGCCCTGCAATAAAAACGCTCTGGAAAAGGCGGCTCATCTTCCGCTTACTCCGGAATTCCCGTGGCGAAACTGATATTAAAAATGTCCGCCTGACGGCAAAGATCCATCACCTTCATAATGAATCCGTAATCCGCCGTTTCATCCCCCCGGATCACCACCGGCTGACCCGGAAACAGCTCGGAAACCCGCAGCAGAAGTTCGCCAAGATCCTCCGGGCTGAGGGATCTTCCGTTCACTACCAGACTTCCATCCGCAAACACATTAATGATGATCTCTCCGGCCAGCCGCTGAAGATTTTCTCCCGTGCTCGCAGTGGGAAGCGTGATATCGACCTCCGTCTCCCATTGGGAGTAAAGGGTGGTGGTCATAAAGAAACAAAGCAGCAGAAACACCACGTCAATCATGGGGGCCAACTGAAACTGGATGGCTGTGGACTTTTCGCTGCTGAATTTCATGCCTTTTTCCGATGAACCAGCGTGGTGACAATTTCAGCCGCCACCAATTCCAGATTTGCGGTCAGTTTTGCCAGACGCCCTCTGAACAGCGAGTACGCGATCATGGCGGGGATGGCCACGATCAGTCCACCGGCTGTCGTCACCAAAGCCTGGGACACTCCGTCCGCAAGCACGGTGGGCCGGGCCTGCGCCATGTTCAGGGCCACCCCGCTGAAGGACTTCAGCATTCCCATCACGGTGCCCAGGAGTCCCACCATGGGAGCAATCACACCAATATCCATGAGATATGTGATTTGAGACTGAAGCCGGCCGACCTGGCGCACGCCCTCCCCCTCCACCACCTGCCGCAACAACTCGGGGTCTGCATCCTCCTCGGCTCTGGACAGGTAATTGAGGGCGCTGCGGGTAAGCGCGGAGACTGGAGAGCTGTTCCGGTCGCAGGATTTCAAGGCCTCCTCAAAGTCACCGTTTTTTAGCAGAATCTCAATTTCACGCACAAAGGAGGCCGGCGCAATCCGACGGTTGTTCAGACTGATCGAAAAGGCCAGAATCAGGGCCAGTGCCACCACGGACATGGCCATGAGCACGTAAAAAATCATGCCGCCGCTTTTCACAATCTGTTGCAGATCCAGACGGCTGGTCAATTCCTCCACGGTCGGCTGGGATTCGATTTCGAGACCGGCTTCCTGGGCGATCTGCTCCGGAACCGGCACCGATTGGGCCGTTGCCGATATGGAGGATACAGACAGAAGAAAGATCAGATAAAAAAATTTCATAGGGAATCCGAAGTAAAAAGGTTCTGATGCTTGGTAAAATATTCCACACCGGAAAGCAGGGTGAGAACGGTGGCGGCCGCCATCATCGCCCAGATAAACCAGTGCAGTGTATATTCGATGGATTTCAATGTGTCCATCTGGATTCCGGACAGGAAATCCTCAACCAGGGCCACAGAGAACAGAGAAAAAATGATCGCAATCATTTGCAGGATGGTTTTCCACTTTCCAAGCGGGCCGGCCGAAATCACCTCGCCTTTTTCCACCGCGAGAAGCCGCAGACCGGTGACCATAAATTCACGGATCAGAATCGGCACCACCAGAAAAGCCGGAACCAGCGGTGCATTGGGATAGGCCAGATCAAAGCGGATCTCTACCAGACAGACCAGCGCTACGGTCACCAGCACCTTGTCCGCCAGAGGATCCATCAGCTTCCCGAAAGTACTGGTGCCGTATTTATTCCGGGCCAGCCATCCGTCAAGCGCATCGGTCACCGCTGCCAATACAAACAGCAGTAGGCCCAGACTTTTGGCGTATGGAAATGAAAAACTGAGGCACACAAGCAGAAGCAGGGCAAAAACAAAACGGCTGCAGGTCAATTGATTGGGCAGGTTCATAAAATCCTACTGGTAAGAGCTGGGTAATTGGAAATAAACAGGTTCAGGGGGATTGAGCAGCGGATCCGCCACCTCCGGGAGCGCCCCGCCGGGTTCAGGCACTCCTTCCTGGTTTTCATCGTCGACGCCTCTGCAGCCCCTCAGTCCAAGCAGCAGGACAAAAAGCACAAAGACTCCAAGCGCCGCATAGCGGACCCAGGAAATCTCCAGCCATTTCGGACGGGGCAGCGCATCCAGCCTGGGCACTTTGTTTTTCAGCAAGGCGATCAAAGCCACAGGATCACGGAGACGTACGGACGGAGCTTTCCGGATGGAAGGATCCGCCGGCGTGGAGGCGGGAACCGGAGGGATCGGTGAAAATGAAGCTTCCGAGACCGGACGGGGAGGCTCCATGACCGGATCTTTTTCCAGGGATTCCCCTTTGCGGATCTTCTCATACTGTTCCACCAGTGGCTCGTGGCGAATGCCCAAATTCTGAGCGTACAGCTTAATGAATCCCCGCACATACATCGGTGCGGGGATGCTGTCATAGCGGTCCTCCTCCAGCCCTTTGAGCTGGGGACTGCCGATCCGGGTCAGTTTCGCCATATCACTGAGGGATTTCCCCATTTCTTCTCGGGCTTCCCGCAATTGCTGACCCGGACTCTTTGGACAGTTGCTCATAAAGACTCCTCGTCATCGTCGTTCTGAGGGATCTCCCCCTCCAAAACTATGAGGATATCACGGGGC
>JBMTJR010000079.1:0-9163 GCA_049438565.1 Kiritimatiellia bacterium | reverse complement strand
ATACACCGGTTGGGCCTGAAGGGTGGACCCGAGAGCGAGAAGCGCGAGAAGAGGCAGAATAATTTTTTTCATAGGAAGTCGCCGTTCTAGTGAGGAAGTACTTTAAAAGATTCTAAAGAAAAGTCCAAAGGAAGACAAACGTCATAGTGTTATCTAATTAATGTTAGATTTTACCCCTCCTACCCCTCCGATTGCAAACAAAAAATGATGGAGATTTCCAAAAGATTTTCAGCGGAAACAGCGGCGGATTCTGCTAAGAGGCGGGATTTCAAAGGACGATTTTATGACGATTTCATACGCTTTACTTCTCTTTTCCGCTTATCTGCTCGGTTCCATCCCCTTCGGACTGCTGATCAGCCGCACGCAGGGGGTGGACATCCGCCGACTGGGCAGCGGCAACATCGGGGCGACCAACGTGTTCCGCATGGTGGGGAAAAAATGGGGGCTGCTCTGTTTTCTGCTGGATTTTCTCAAAGGACTGGTGAGCGCCTGGATCTTTCCCAGACTGCTGCTGCCGGTTCCGGATCCCAATCTCTGTCTGCTCGCGGGGGCCTTCGCCATTCTGGGTCACAATTTTCCGGTCTGGCTGCGCTTCCGGGGCGGCAAAGGAATCGCCACCAGTGCGGGCGTGATTGTGGCGGTCGCGCCCTGGTGCATGCTCTGCGCCGCCCTGACCTGGGGACTCTGCATGGGGATCAGCCGCATTGTTTCGCTGAGCTCCATCCTGGCTGCGCTGGCGGTGGGGATCTCGGCCTGGATCTTCTATGCGGATCAGCCCCTGCTCGCCGGCATCCTCAGCGCCCTGGCCGCCGTCGCCATTCTGCGTCACCGCAGCAACATCCAGCGCCTCCTCAAAGGCGAAGAACACCGCTTCGGCAAAAGCAAAACCTGACCCCATAACCGTCCGCGCCGTCCGGGCCGTCCGCGGTTGGAAAATAAAATATCAACCACGGACCAAACGGACCCCACGGACCCGGCATGATGGGGTTTCCAAATCTCACCCCACAACCGTCCGCGCCGTCCATGCCAGAGGTCAGCGGTTGTGAAAACTCCACTTCTCACTCCAGAATTTTTGACGAAGAATCTTTTTTTGCCTTCCTGGGTCTGCGGAACCGCTAAGGAGCAGCCCCCACCGTGACCCGGTCCCCCCGCTTCAATCCAAAACGCTGCGCGGCGGATCCCTGCCGCACTGCGATTTCCAGAAACCCGTGGGAGCCGATCAACAACAATCCTTCTCCCTCGGCCACTTCCCCATAAGTGCGGTTCAAAGTGGAGAAAACCAGCCCCCGCTCCGGAACCGAAACCGGACCGGAGAATTCCTTCAGCGGTTCGGTCAGACAAAGATTGGTCACCACATTTCCGAATGCGTCGATGTGAACCACTTCCGCTTCGTTTCCCGGAGAAACCGGAACCCACTTCGCCCATTCCTCGCAGCGGGGAGTGACCTCCTCGCCGCAGACCCGGTCCAGCTCCCCCTCCTGAACCATCAGCGCCGCCGCATGCGCAAACAGATCCCGGCCATGAAAGGTGTGACTGGTCTGGGCGGGATGCCATGAATCATCCGACAGTTTCCAGGCCCGGCAGAAGGACGCCTCCCGGATGATCCACGAAAACACCCCGTTGTCCGGTCCGATCAGGTATTGATGATCCGCCTGCAGCACCACCGCATTCCGCGAGGTGCCCACGCCCGGATCGACCACCACCACATGCACGGTACCCCGGGGAAAGAAAGGAACCGCCGTCCGCAGCACCCAGGCCCCGCTCCGAATATCTCCCGGAGGAATTTCGTGCGTAATATCCTCCAGCCGCACTCCCGGGGCCACCGAGCGGATCACCCCCTTCATCGCACCCGCGTATCCGTCCCGGGTGCCGAAATCGGAACTCAGCGTGATCAGCGGCTCTGGCGTCGGAGGATTCATGCCCCCAGTTTCCACAACTCCGGGGCTCCTGTCCAGATGAATTCGGACGCAACCAGCCTACGGATGGCAAGCCCACAATCGGAACAGTCGCAAGATAGGTTGGGTGAACAACCGCTGAAAACGCGGAAAGCGCGGACATTGCAATTAGAAATTTAAAAAGGGATGGCTCAATCTAAACTCAAACAGAAAAACCCTTCAATATACTGTATGGGTCCCCTGGCCGTCGCGAGCGACAGCTCGGGCAGGCGTACCGTCCGTGTCGTCCGCGATCTCCGCGGTTGTAAAAAACCAATTCAGGGATGCGTCCGATGAATTCATTCTCATCACTTTCCGGGTTGAAAATTCGGATTTCCAGCGTTCATTCATTTACATGCCTCACCTTTCTCAACTTTCCAGTCACCATGTCTGACAACCCTCAAATTCCGCCCTCCGCATTACCCGAAAACCACGGATACCTCCTCGTGGATGTTCGCGAAGTCTCCGAATGGCATTTCGTGCATCTCCCTCTCAGCCGTCATATCCCGCTGGGAGAACTGCCCCGGCGCTATCAGGAACTCCCCGGAGATCAGAAACTGCTTCTCCTCTGCCATCACGGCATGCGTTCCCAGCGTGCCGCCGAATTTCTGGCCGGAAAGGGATTCACCGTCGCAAATCTCTCCGGAGGAATTGACCGCTGGGCCCGCGAGAGGGATCCCTCGCTTCCCCGGTACTGAATCGTGAATTGCGGTTGCGATTTCAGAAAAAGCTCTGCATGATGCCCCTTCAATCCTAAGGAGAAAGTATATGAGTCACAAAGTAACGGTAATCGGGGATGGCGGCTGGGGAACCGCTCTGGGAATGGTGCTGAACCGCAACGGACATCAGGTCACCATGTGGGGCTACGACGCCGCCTATTTGCAGGAAGTGCAGGACCGCGGGGAGAATTTCAAATATTTGCCCGGCGTAAAGGTCGCCCCGGAGATTCAATGGACCGCCGACCGCGAACAGGCCACCGCCAACCGGGATGCGGTGGTGATTGCGGTTCCCTCCAAATTTTATCAGCCGGTCCTCCGCAGTTTTCACGGCATGATTCCTCCCTGCGCCTCTGTGATCAGCGTGTCCAAAGGACTGCTCGACGACCGGCGCCTCAGCGACTGGGCCGCGGAACTGCTCGGCCTGCCGCAGGTGGCCGCGCTTTCCGGACCCAGTCACGCCGAGGAGGTGGCCCTGGAATCCCCCTCTGCGGTCACCGTCGCCTCCCCCAATCAGGAACTGGCCTCTTTCTTTCAGCACCTGTTCAACAGCCCCCGCTTCCGGGTGTACACCTCTTCGGATATCGTGGGCGTCGAATTGGGCGGTGCCTTGAAAAATGACTTCGCCTTCGCCGCCGGGTTCAGCCACGGACTCGGCTTCGGTGACAACACCAAAGCGGCCCTGGTGACCCGCGGACTGGCGGAGCTGGTGCGCCTCGGGGTGGCCGCCGGCGGAAATCCGGAAACCTTCGTCGGGCTCAGCGGGGTCGGCGATCTCATGGTCACCTGCGGCAGCAAACACAGCCGCAACCGCGGCGTGGGAGAACGCCTGGGCAAAGGCGAAACCATGGCCGAAATTGAGGCCACCATGCAGATGATTGCGGAAGGCGTGTTCAACGCCCGCACGGCCAAACATCTTGCCGACCAGCTGCAGGTCGAGGCTCCGATCACCACCGAGGTGTACCGGATCATTTACGAGGGCGTCTCTCCCGCCGAATCCATGGAAACCCTGCTCTCCCGCGACCCCAAACCGGAATAAACCGCAACCCGCGCGGCTCTGAACTTTCAGTCGTCCCGGCCCGGCCGTTTCCGGAGCTTTTTCACTTCGCCCCGCACCCGCTTGCTCCCGATCCGTCTGGCCTGCGCTCCGGCGCTGGGTTTTCGTTTCTGATGTCGCACTCGCGCCCGCCGGGCATCCCGCTCCTGCTTCAGTCGCCGCCGGTCCTCCTCCACTTTCTCGCACAGGCGCTCTCTCGCCTTCAGCCGGTTCAGATGCTGGGAACGGCCCTCCCCGCATTTCACCGTCAGTCCGCTGGGAAGATGAATCAGCTGCACCGCCGAAGCGGTTTTGTTCACCTTCTGCCCTCCAGATCCACTTCCCAGCACAAAAGACTCCTCCAGATCCGCTTCCGCGAGACCCAGCTGAGTCATCCGACGCTGTACGCGCTCCCAGGGTGATTCCGATGCTTGCATTCTCCAACCTCGTGTCGTACACAACTGCAAATTGCAACCCCGGAAATCTTTTGAACGACGCCTATTCCCCCCTTTTCCTTGCCGCATCCGGCGGGGATCTTGAAACCATTCTCGAACTGAGCCCCGCCGCCGGTCAGCAGGATCTGAACCGTTCGCTGGCCCAGGCCGCCGCACTCAGTCACTTTGAGGCCGCCGAGGCGCTGCTCCAGGCCGGCGCGGAGGCCGATGGTGATTACGATCCCCTGTACGGAACCGTACTTTTCCCCGCCTGTGAATACATGAATCCGGAAGGCATTGAATGGCTGATCGGACAGGGGGCCGATCCGGCCCGCGAAGTTCTCCGGGTCGAAGGACGCCGCAACGCCCTGCAGCATCTCCTGCACAGTCACCACCGCTCTCCGCTCAAAGGACGCTGCATCCAGCTGCTGATTCAGGGAGGCGCCCCTGATCCGGCGGACGCGCTCATGGCGATTCACCGCGGTTCCCTGTCCCAACTGCAGAAACTGCTGGATGCCGCCCCCGAACTGCTCGGTCAAAGCCTGGAGGTCAGCTACGGACATTTTCCTCTGGAGGGTGCCAGCCTGCTGCACATGGCCGTCGAATTCAATCAGCGGGAAATGGTGGAGGAATTACTGTCCCGCGGACTGGAGGTGAACCACCGGGCCGAAACGATTCCCGGCACCGTGAACACCACACCCGTCTGGCCCACCGATCTGGTGGCCCTGGGTGGGCAGACGCCCCTTTTTCATGCCAAAGGATTCAGCAAAGACCTGATGAAACTCCTTCTCGATCACGGAGCGGATCCCTCTCTCGAAGCCTCCTTTCTCCGGGATGGAAAAGAGATTTCCCTCACCCCGCTTGAATTTTTTGAGGAGATTGACCGCATCGAGTGCAACCTGCTCGAAGAAGTCCTGACCCTCAAGACCGCGAAGCGATAAGCAGCTCCCTCTGGCTTCCCATCTTTGCGTCTTGAGTAAAGCGGGCGTGAGGCACTGTTCAGAACATATTGATCCGCACGTATTCCTCTGTGCAGTCGCAGGTATAGAGCACCGCTTCCCCTTTTCCGCCGGTGCCCAGATTGAGGCGGACCGTGTAGCGGTTGCTGTGCAGGATTTTTTTAAGGGCCTCAGGGTCGGGCAGCGCCGGGGTGCTTTCCAGCAGGATGGGAAGGTCATCATACCAGATGCTCAGCCGCTCCGGATCGATCTCCACCCCGCAGTACCCAAGCACATCCACCATCCGGCTCCAGGCCGGGTAGGTTCCGGCCAGACCCGTTTTGACCAGGAAGGAGTTCGCAATCGCCCGCAGCGCCTGATCCGCCTCGGCATTTGATGCCGCCCCCTCCGCCTGCAGCTCGATAAATTTGGTCATCCCCTCCCCGTCCCAGACAATCTTCATGGCCAGATCAAACAGCACTCCATTCAATGCCGTCTGAAAAAGCTTCCAGTTAGGATGCCCAGGTGCCAGCGCGGAGGTTCCGGCCCGGCCGTTGGCGAGACAGATCACCGAATCATTGGTGCTGGTGTCTCCGTCGATCGAGATCTTGTTGAACGAGCGGTTCACCGCCTCCTGCAAAGCCTGCCGCAGGGCGGAGGGCTCCAGTTTCGCATCCGTGCAGATGTAAGCCAGCATGGTGGCCATGTTGGGTTCAATCATTCCCGCCCCTTTGCAGCATCCGCTGATCGTGACGTCCTTCCCTTCCACCGAAATCCGGGTGCTGCACATTTTGGGCCGGGTATCCGTGGTCATAATGGCCCGGGCCATCTCCGCACCCCCGCAATCCGACAGCGCAGCGGACAGCAGATCAATGCCGTGGCGCACGGGCTCCATTTTCATCGGTTTTCCAATCGTGCCTGTGGAGGAGACCAGCACCAGAGCAGGATCCAGCCCCAAAGTCTCCGCAGTTCTCTCCGCCATTTCTTCAGCATCCCGCACGCCCTGTTTTCCCGTGCAGGCGTTGGCGTTTCCGCTGTTGACAATCACCGCGCGGGCGCGGCCTGATTTGAGCTTCTGAATATCCATCCCCACCGGCGCCGCCTGCACTTTGTTGGTGGTGAACATGCCTGCGGCCACGGTGTCCGGTTCGTCAGAAACCAGCAGCGCCATATCGGCTTTGGCGGGATCCGCTTTGATCCCGGCGTGCACCCCTGCGGCCCGGAATCCGGCGGGTAAAGGAAAAGTATCTAGATATTCAGGTATTTTCATAGGCGCGGAGGGGAAACGGAATGAAGATCCAGCTCCTGTTGATAAGCTTCGGTTCGTTGTAACAATTCAAAATCAATCTGCACATAGATCAGCCGGTCCCCGTGGCGGATCAGATCCCCATCGGGCCCCTGCCGGAGAATAAAGTGTTTCGGTTTGTTATCCAGAATCCGGAAACCTTTCAACTCCAGCTCTCCGTTGACACGTGCACTGAGATTTTCCAGCTCTTTTTCCGACAACAGCCCCTGCTCCATCGCGGCCTGGGCATCCAGCCCCGGCACCCAGGCATAGAGGGCAAAATACTGGCGGTTTTCCAGCAGATGAATCCGCATTCCTTCGGGAACCGTCTCCTGATCTTTTTCCATCAGCGTGAGATGGCTGAGGAAATCCGATTTTCGACGGCCCAGCTGCCAGGCGGGCAAATCCCGCGGGGCACAGTAGATCGCCATCGGACGTTTGGTGCGGATGTGCAGATTCGGCGGGCCAAAGTTGGAGTTCCGCAGCTCCTCCACCATTCCAAACTCCTCAAAAGGTGAATTAAAACTCGCGCCGCCCTTCGCCATCAGTTCCGGGAATTCACCCGCCAGCTCGCCGGGAACATTCTCCGCCACCCGGGAGACTTTCAGCAGCAGATCCAGGGGGGCGGCGCCCTCCGGGAAGGACGGATAATAATACACGGTGCCGGTGCTCCCCCGCAGACGGCGGCCCTGCCGGACAAAGTTCCGGTCCCGAAACCAGTTTTCCGGCCGCAAATGGGAAAGGTGATGCCATCCCCAGCGGGTCACATACAGAAAGCCCCCCTCTTCATCCGGATTCCGGATGTAAGGAACCCCGAAAGAACGGATATGATAGGCTTCCGGCACCTGAACAAAAGAAAGCCGCTCCTGTTCCGGGAGAAGAGGGGTTTCCGCTTTGCGCAGAGGAGTTGAACTCATGGGCTCTGTCTGAGGCTTTCCCCGGCAAAGGGCAATAAAAAAGGTTCTTGGTCAAAAATTGTGGAGTGGGAAGTGGAGTTTTTCACAACTGCGAACCTCAGGGACGACGCGCCTGCCCGAGCTGTCGCTCGCGACGGCCAGGGAGCTGCCGCTTTGGGGGCGAAGCAGCTTGCGGCAAGGGGGACAGGCATTTTGCATTTCGCATCCCCTCATGACGGAAGCAAGCTTCCTTCTTAAAAGCGGCAGCAAGCTGCCGCACTCCACATAAGGTGCATCCCAGACGCAAACTCTTTATCCTGAACGGCTTTGATTCTGTCCGCGCCGTCCGCAGGGTCCGCGGTTGATTTCTTCAGTTCCCTTTGAGGGCAAGGTCATGTTCCGGCTCATCATGAAGCGCCCTTGATCTCTCTGTTTTTTCCGCGATTTGACGATGACCTATAAAAAAACCCGCAGACCGGAAAGGCTGCGGGTTGGAGGCAAGCCGGGTTCGGCTCAGCGCTTGGAGAACTGGAAGCGTTTGCGGGCTCCGGGCTGACCGGGCTTTTTCCGTTCCTTCATCCGGTCATCACGGGTCAGGCAACCTTTGGCTTTGAGCACATCGCGGTATTCCGCGTCAATCTCCACCAGCGCGCGGGAAATTCCATGACGCAGGGCACCCGCCTGACCGGCTTTGCCGCCGCCGTCCAGACGGGCCTGAATGTCGAACTTTTCTTTGACATCCACGTACTCGAGCGGCTGTTCAATATAGGAGCACTGCACCGGATTTCCGAAGTACTGGGTGAACTCTTTACCGTTCACGAAAATTTTGCCGACCCCGGGGGTCAGTCTCACACGGGCAACAGAAGTTTTGCGGCGGCCGGTGGCGATGGTGGGCTGAGTGGAGGTTTTGGTTGCCATATAAATAATCCTTAAAATTAAACGTCGAGTACTTCCGGCTTCTGCGCGGCGTGTCCGTGTTCCGCACCGGCATACACCTTGAGGCGGCGGATCACCTGACGGCCCTGACGGTTGCGGGGAATCATGCCCCAGACTGCCTGACGCACAATACGCTCCGGATCGCGCTCACGGATGAAAGCAGCGGGCTTCTTCACCAGTCCACCGGCAAAGCCCGTGTATTTCTGATAGAGTTTTTTCTGTTCCTTGTTTCCGGACAGATGCACTTTGGAGGCGTTGATCACGATGACAAAATCACCATTGTCCACATGGGGAGCATAGGTCGGTTTGTGTTTACCACGCAGCACATTGGCCACTTCAGCCGCCATGCGGCCCACGGTTTTGCCGTCGGCATCCACAATGTGCCATTTGCGGTCTCTTTCCGCATCTTTGAGAAAAGTTGTTTTCATACTGGTTCCTTAAAATGGTGTGGTTCAGGAAATGAACGGAGGCGGGAAACTAGTGATCCGTCCCCCGACTGTCAACTAAGATTTCAGCTTTTATTGCCCCTTTCTTCCCCGCCGGACGGGTGCATCTCTCCCTTGACGAAAGCGGCGGAGACAATCCCGGTCGGCACCGCGATGATGGCATAACCCAGAATCATAATCATCGA
Source organism: Kiritimatiellia bacterium (assembly GCA_049438565.1). Classification (GTDB taxonomy): domain Bacteria; phylum Verrucomicrobiota; class Kiritimatiellia; order SS1-B-03-39; family UBA6053; genus UBA6053. Next base: position 357 of record JBMTJR010000079.1, on the reverse strand, counting down.
CGCAAAAAACTGTCCCAGAGGCGTTTGCGGACTGATATCGCCATATCCCACGGTGGTCAGCGTGACAATCGCCCAATAGACACTGACCGGAATGCTGGTGAATCCATGTACCGGCCCCTCGATCAGATACATCAGACTCCCCAGCAGCACCACCAGGGTGAGCACCGCAAACAGGAATACCAGGATCTTCCGCCGGCTCTCTTTCAGGGAATCCGCAAGCATCTGCGCCTCCTTGACATAATTCGCCATTTTCAGCACCCGGAAGACCCGCAGCACCCGGATCACCCGGAAGGTGGTCAGCACCTCCGACCCCGGCAGCAGCATGCCAACCAAAGAAGGCACCCAGCCAATCAGGTC
>JBMTJR010000078.1:0-9275 GCA_049438565.1 Kiritimatiellia bacterium | reverse complement strand
CCCCCTCCTGCACGATTGGCATTTTGACCCCAGTCAGGTTACGGCCAGAATGGTGGAAGTCGAAAATGAGGCGTTGCCCGAAGTTCAGCTCCGGCTGGATCTGGGCATCCTGCAAATGAAACTGAACGGGAGACCGGACGGTCAGCGACCCCATGGGTATGAGAGCGCGCTGAAATACTACCGGCAGCGCATTCTCACCGAGCGGCGGGCCGGATACAAACTGGACGCGGATGCCTGTGCGGAACTTCAGCAGGAATGCGTTCAGGTGTATTACCGCTATCTCGCGCTGATGGTCCTCAAGGATTACGACCGGGTGATCCGCGACACCGTTCACAGCATGGAAATTTTTGATCTGGTGGAGAAATATTCTGAATCCGAGGATATCATGTGGGATTTTCTTCAGTTCAAGCCCTACGTGATCATGATGAGTACCCGGGCCAAGGCGGAAAAACTTGCTGCCGCGCAGGAACTTGATGAAGCCGTCTCGCAGATCGAGTCCGGGATGAATGAAATCGAGGCGTTTTTGGTGAAAATGGAGGATGATCCCGAGGCCCTGGATGAGTGTCAGGAACTGGCCATTCTCGAGGATCTGATTCGCGATCTGACCGAACGCGGAGGCGAGGAGAATCCGGTGATTGCCCTGAAACAAAAACTTCAGCATGCCGTCCGGAATGAAAACTTTGAGGAAGCGGCAAAAATCAGAGATTCCATTCAGGAAATAGAAGTTCAGACCACACGCTGACCCTCTTTTTTCTTAGTTTCCGGAACGAACCAGTCCGAATTCCTTACAGATCCGTTTAACCAGTCGGACCGTGGGGAGATTATCGACATCGATCTGGTGCTCAAATTGAGAATAGAAAGGCTCACGGGCCTTCATAAGTTTGCGGATCTGTCCCATGGCATCTGTCCCCTGCAGAAGCGGACGGCGGGGATCATTTCCGACCCGGCGGAAAACAGTTTCCGGTTTAATCCGCAGGCAAACCACCCGGGGTTGTGCGAGCAGGAGATTGCGGCTGTCGTCATGCGTGATCACCCCTCCCCCACAGGAAATCACCGTGGCGTCCCGCTGGAGCGATTCACGCAGACACTGGTTCTCCATCTCCCGAAAAGCGGATTCTCCCGGTCCCGCAAAAATTTCCGGAATACTTTTCCCGGCCAGCCGGGTGATTTCCTGATCAAGATCCACCCAGCTCCAGTCCAGCTTCCGGGCCAGCTCTTTTCCGATATGGGTTTTGCCCGACCCCATAAACCCAATTAGAAAAATCGGAGCATTCATCCAGCCACTCCCGGGCCGACCAGAAAATCGAGATAGGCCTCAAACAGATGCTCTCCGCCAAACAGCCAGAGGATCGCCGCAGCGGAAAGATAAGGTCCAAACGGAATGCGTCCTCCGAGTTCACTTTTTCCCATTGCAATCAGAGTCACTCCCACAATGGATCCGAGCAGAGCGGACACAAAAATAACAAACAGAACGGCCGGGGCTCCCAGAAAAGCACCGATGGCTCCAAGGAGTTTTACATCTCCGAATCCCATCGCATCTTTCCGGAAGGCCAGTTTGCCGAGAAATCCCACCGCCCAAAGCAGGCCAAAACCCAGTGCGGCTCCCTGCGCGGAGGCCATCAGGCTTTCAGTCCACAAATCCTTCTGATGGAGAGCCGGCACCGCTGCGCTCAGCGGAATTCCCACCGCGATCCCGCCCCAGGTGACCCGGTCCGGGATCCAGAAATCATCCAGATCCACCCCGGTGCCCAGCAGCAGACCAAAGGTCATCAGCCAATGACAGGCCATCAACCAGGAGGGGCCCTCCAGGATCCAAAGTCCCAAAAAAAGCGCTCCGGTCAGGGCTTCGATGACAGCATAGCGCCCGGAAAACGACGCTCCGCATTTCCGGCATTTCCCCCGCAGCAGGATCCAGCTGAGCACCGGAATATTGTCATACCAGGCGATCGGCTGCCTGCACGCATAGCAATGCGAGCCAGGCCAGGAGAGCGACATCTCCTTTTGAATCCGGTAGATACATACATTCAGAAAGCTTCCCCAGATCGCGCCGAAGATCCATACCATGCCCCAGATCCAGGGACTCTGCCAAAACTCCGGCGGGAAAAGTTCCGGGTCGAAGAGATTCATCCGCCTCCCTCCCCGTAGACTCTCCGTTGAAGTGCATCCCGCATCACTTCCACCGGCACCGACTGACCGGTCCAGATTTCCAGCGAACGGACTCCCTGATGCAGCAGCATCCCCAAACCGTTTGCCACCTCTGCTCCGGCCTCCGCGGCGCACTGCATCACCGGAGTCTGCTTTTGCACGTAGGTCATATCCATCAGCACCTGTCCGCTGCGGAAATTTTTGCTGGAAATCCACGCCTCCGCCTCCGTTTTCATTCCCAGAGAGGTGGATTGCAGGAGAATATCCGCAGGCAGGGTGGCTTCAGGTTGTGGCGGCCAGACCGGGGCGACTTCCAGATGCAACCCGGGAAACTCACGGCCTAATTCCGCCGCCAGATTCTCGGCTTTCTGACGGGTCCGGTTTGCGAGGGTGAGTGTGGCCGCGCCTTCGGATGCCGCCTGCAGGGCTGCGGCTCTGCCCGCACCCCCACAGCCGAAAATACACACATGCCGGCCGCTGAACCGGCAGCCGAAGGATTCACGCAGGGCCTGGCTGAGTCCGTAGCCGTCCGTGCTGTGACCCTCCAGAGATCCGTCGGGACGGAACACCACGGTGTTGACGGATCCGGAAAGCTGCGCTTCCGGAGAACGGCTGGAAATCCCCTCGAAGGCGACCTCCTTGAGCGGGATGGTGAGATTTACCCCGGCAAATCCCCGGCGTGCGAACACCTGCAGCGTCTGCATCAGTTCCTCCGGCGCGGTCTCAAAAGCCAGATACACCGCATTCAGTCCCATGGCCCGGAGGGTGGGATTGTGCATGGCCGGACTCAAGGAGTGGGAGACCGGCTGTCCCAGTACCGCAAAAACCCGGGTGGAGGCGGAGATCTCAAAATCAATAGGTTTCATATCTGGTGCTCTCCGGTTTAAACCGCCGCCGCATTAAACGCGCGGTCGCCGGCATCGCCCAGTCCGGGGACAATATATCCCTGATCATTCAGTTTTTCGTCCAGCGCGCAGATGTGCATGCGAACCTCCGGGAAAGTCCGTGAAACTTTTTCGACCCCTTCCGGGGCGGCCAGAATACCCAGGAAATGTATCTCCGGCACCCCCCACTTCACTAAATTCTCCAAAGCGGCACAGGCACTTCCTCCGGTCGCCAGCATGGGATCCAGTACATAAGCAACGTCCACAGGCGCGTTGGGGGGAAGTTTGTCATAGTAGGTCACCGGCTTCAGGGTTTCTTCATCCCGGCAGTATCCCAGATGCCAGACCTCCGCCTCCGGCAGCATGCTGAGCAGAGGATCCACCATGCTCAGCCCCGCACGAAGAATCGGAACAATGCCCACCCGGCAGTTGAGAATCCCTCCCTGCGTAGTGGTGATCGGAGTTTCGACTTCAATCTGACGCAGGGGCAGATCTCGGGTGGCATCCAGGGTCAGCAGCGTAGTCAGACGGAGAATCGCGCCCCGGAACTGCTCCGAGCTGGAATGTTTGTCCCGGAGAATGCGAATCGCGTTTTCGGCCAGAGCGTGTTTGAGCAAATGTAGAGATGGGTGCATGAAAAAGGAATATCGGGGCCGGAGTTTGATTCAACCTTAAAACACAGATGTTGCGTCTTGTATCCAGGAACGCTTCATTAAAAGGAGTGCGGATGAGCACATCCCCCTTCCCCCTTCCACGCTGCTGGGAAATCCCCGAGCTGATCCAAATCAATCGTCTGCCCGCCCGGTCCTTTCACTTTCCTTTTCCGGATTCTGAAACCGCTTTGACCCGGAATCCTGAAAAATCCAAGTGGGTAAAAAGCCTCGATGGGGAATGGTCTTTTGATTATTTTGAAAATCCGGAAGCGGTTCCTGCCTCTCTGATCGGCGAAGTTCCAGAAGAAAGCCCCTCCATTCGGGTACCGGGGAACTGGACCGTTCAGGGCTGGGACAAGCCTCATTACACAAATATTCAGATGCCTTTCGAAAACACGCCTCCCACCGTGCCGGATGCGAATCCCACCGGACTCTACCGGAGGATGATTTCGATACCGAAAAACTGGAAAAACCGGCGCTGTGTTCTTCATCTGGGGGGGATTGAGAGTGTGGGCGTGATTTATGTGGACGGAAAATTTGTGGGCTGGAGCAGCGACAGCCGTTTGCCGGCGGAGTTTGACCTCAGCGCTTATTTGATTCCCGGGAAAAAACACCTCCTCTCCATTTTGGTCATCCGCTATTCGGCGTTCTCCTACATCGAGGATCAGGATCACTGGTGGATGGCCGGACTGCACCGCTCGGTCAAATTGATCAGCACCGGAAGTGCGTGGATTGAAGATGTGTTTGCCAAAACCGGTTACCGGCCCCGGAAAAAAACCGGCTGGCTGGATCTGAAAGTCAGACTGGGCTTTCAGGGAGATCCGGGCCGCCTCTGCCGGGTGGAGGCCCAGCTGTTGGAACCCAACGGAGAACCGGTATGGAAAAAGCCTCTGCATTCCCGGGTGGATGGAACCAATTACCGGAAAGATGGTTTTGAGGCCCGTTTTGAAAAAAATATTGAACCCTGCATTCCCTGGTCTGCAGAGATACCTGCACTCTACCACCTGCAGGTTGTGCTCAAAGACGCGGAGACTGGCGAAGTGCTGGAAGCCACTTGTGTGCGGGTGGGCTTCCGGAGTGTGGAAATCAAGAACGGTCAATTTCTGTTTAACGGTCAGGCTATTCTTCTCAAGGGAGTCAACCGGCATGATCACGACCCCGATCAGGGAAAAACCGTGGACCGGAAATGGCTGATTGAGGACGCGGCTCTGTTGAAAAGTCACAATTTCAATGCCGTCCGCACCGCCCATTATCCCAATGATCCGGAGTGGCTGGATATTTGCGACGAGGTGGGGCTTTATGTGATTGATGAGGCCAATCAGGAAGCGCACGCCAACTACAACACCTTTGGACATGATCCGCGCTGGCAGCGTAATTTTATCGAACGGGCCACCCGGATGGTCAAACGGGACCGGAATCATGCCTGCATTTATGCCTGGTCGCTGGGAAATGAAACCGGCTACGGACTGAATCACGATCTGGCGGCGGATGCGGTGCGGGCACTGGATGACTCCAGGCTGTTTCACAATGAACCCGCCGACCGTGAAAGCTGGAAACAGGGTCAGACCGAATTGACCCCAGGAGGAGAACGCAGCAGCGATTTCCGCTGTCCGATGTATCCCATGCTCTCGATGTTTGAGGCCTACGGGAAAAACCCGACCGATCAGCGTCCTTTTATTCCCTGCGAATATTCACATGCCATGGGCAACAGCAATGGCTGTCTGGCCGACACCTGGGATCTTATCTACAAATACCCCATGCTGCAGGGAGGATTTATCTGGGACTGGGTAGAACAGGGCCTGCGCAAAAAAAGCGAAGACGGAACGGAATACTGGGCCTACGGAGGGGATTTCGGAGACCATCCCAACGATGTGAACTTCAATTGCAATGGTCTGGTTCAACCTGACCGGATTCCGAAACCCGCGATGGCGGAGTGCAAAAAAGTGTTTCAGCCTGTGCACCCGGTTTCCTTTGATCCCGCAGCCTCGGAAGTCACGCTGGTCAACCGTGATTTTTTCCGGAACGCGGACTGGCTTGAATGGAGCTGTTCCGTCTGCATCAATGGAAAGGAGATCTATCAGGCGGATTTGGGAAGCCTTTCGATTGCTCCGCAGAAGAAGAAGAAAGTTCGTCTCAACCTGCCTGAGCTTAAGGTGAAAGCCGGAGAGGAGTGGGTGCTGCATCTCCAGGGCTCGGCCGAGGGGCTTGAAATGTGCCGGGAATCATTTGTGCTGGGCAAAAAAGCCCCTTCCAAGGTAAAAAAGAAAGCACTGCTGCCGCAGGGACCCGGTCACCTGGGCCTGAAAAAATTTCCGGAGCTGCAAATCCTCCGGGGCTTCACGGACAACGACGGGGTGAAAGGCAAACCGGAACAGTGGACTGCGGAATGGAAGCCGCTGGGGCGCTGGCACCGGGCGGGTCTGGATCAGCTCTCTCTCGAGGACGAAAATATTGAAAGCGGTGAGCAGGCATATACCATTCAGCGGGATTACAGCACCCCTCACTTAAAAAAGGCGGTCACCCACCGTCAAACTTTCACTTTTTTTGCCGAGGGATGGCTGCGGATGGATCAGCTGTTTCATATCGACGCCTCTCTGCCGGATCTCCCGAGAATCGGGGTCTGCTTGGAACTGGAGGGCAGCCTGAACCAGATTCAGTGGATGGGACTGGGGCCTCATGAGAGTTACGTCGACAGAAAAGCCTCTGTCTGGCCGGGATCATTCCGGGGAGCACTGTCTGAGCAGCTGTTCCCCTACGTGGTTCCCCAGGAGAGCGGCAACCGGGAAGGATTACGCTGGATTGCCGCCACCGATTCTGACGGCAAAGGATTGCTGGCCTGCAGTGACCGGTATTTTTCCGGTTCGGTGCTGCCCTGTACAGCTGAGGATCTTATCCGGAGTTTCCATCCCTTTGAAATACCCGAATCCTCGGCGGCTTACATGAATCTCGACATTGCCCAGCGGGGACTGGGCACGGCAAGCTGTGGTCCGGACACGCTGGATGTTTATAAAGTTTTCCCAGGGGAATACGCATTCAGCTGGTGGCTGAAAGCCCTGCTCCCCGGAGAGGACCCCGACCAGCTGTTCCGGAAACTTCCCAAGTAAGCACCTCCCCCGGAGGAAATCCTCAGGGAAGATATGCGTCCGGAATGACCAGGCCAAAGGTGTCGAGGAGTTCCTGCACCCTGGCTCCGGATGCCGGATCGGGATCATTGAGAGAACGGGAAAGCTCTGCCAGCAATGCCTGCCAGGCCCATTCCTGTCGTAATGACCGGTCCCCCGAAGCGGCCTGGTCAAGGTCCAGGGGAAACAGAATATCATGCGTCCCTTTTGCCGAGGTGCCCACAATCTGAAATGCAATCCGGGACTGAGCGCGGGGGGTTCTCCCGATCAGAATCAGAGGACGATCGAGATAGAGATGACTCAGATTCTGCGGAAAGACTTCCGGGGCTTCCGCTCCGGTGAACTGCACCTGAAGGTTCATCAGGACCGGTCTGCGGATTTCCCGCGCGGACTGAGGGATCACTTCTTTCAATCCCTCCGCTCTGGGGGCAACCCAGGAGGATCCGCGGTTGCGGTAACTGAGAAAATCCAGGAGCAGGCGGTTGACCCGCCCCCCTCCGCCCAGGCCGAATACGGAGATTTCCCCCTCATTGTCCCGGGTAAAGGCTTCAATAATCTCACTGCTGTCGGTTAACCCCTGGGTGGGAACCCCGTCGGTGACCAGCAGGGCCAGCATTGGCCGTTGGGGACTGCGGGGCAATGCCTGCAATGCGGACAGAGACGCAACCACGTCGGTCTGCCCCCGGGCCTGCAGTCCGGTGAGAAAGGTCCGGAGTTTTGCTTTTCCAAAAACCGTGGCCGGAATTCCGCTCTCGGCAAAAAGATCCACTTCATCCCGGAACGCGATCAGATTGACCCGGTCGGTATCCCCCAAAGCACCCAGAGATTGCTGAATCCCCTCTACGGCCAGACGGAGTTTGACATCGGTCATGCTGGCGGAACAGTCCAGAAGGTACACCACATCCCGGGGCAACACCGGAAAGGTATCCATCCCGAAGGGCAGCAACTGAAGTTTGAAATACCGGAACCGGGCATCCTCCGGATCATCAAACACCCGGATCTCCAGCCGGAGCAGGTTTTCCACGGCCTCCAGGCCGGTAATCTCCTCGCGCGGCTCGAGTTCCGGGGTCAGCTCCCCGGGAAGTTCGGGAGGGGGGAGATTTGAGATTCCCGCACCGGTGAATGCAGGCAACCCGGCAGAAATTCCCGCACGAAATGGTGCGGCAGCGTCTCCTTCCGGTCCCAGAGCCTCAAAACCCAAAACGGTTGGTTCCCAGTCCTCCGGTGCAGGTTCCGAACCCGGCAAAGAAATATCCGGGGCCTGCGGACGGTCTTGCTGAATGTCCCGGGTCTTTCGGGGAAGAATTTCCAGGGTCTCCGATACTTTCTGTTCGAGCACAGCCATGACTTCCTGCCGGGGCTGCCATGCGGAGGCGGAGGCACTCATGGGGGGAGCCTCCTCCGCAGGCCGGGCAGGTTCCGGAATCCATTCCGGCGGAGGAAGCTCCGGCTCCGCAAACAAATTTTGGGCCGGATCCGGCAGATCCACCGGCGATTCTGTTGCGCGCAGCTCCGGGTCCTGGAGATCAAACGTATCCAGAAGACGGGGTAACTCCGAGCGCATGCGCTCGGGAGAAACCGCCTGGATTTTCATTTCATGGCGAAGAGCTCTCGAAGGAGGAAGCTGAACCGCGCCCCCACCCAGAAACAGATTCGGATTGAGACGAAACAGACCCAGATGCAGAGCCACCGAAAGCAGGAGGGTGGAACTCCACAGGAACAGGGAGGGTTTCCGGTTCAGTTTCGAAGAGGACAGCATGAAAAGATTCAACCGGTTTCAGGCAGCCTTGGCAAGCTTCAGGCGTTCTGCAGGGCCAACAAAAATTCCGGATTGGTTTTGGTTTTTTTCAGACGGCTCAGCAGTACTTCCATGGCCTCCACCGCCGGGACGCCGTTCAGGGCTTTGCGCAGTACCCAGACGCGCTGCAGCTCATCCGGATGCATGAGAAGATCCTCTTTTCGGGTTCCGGATTTTGCCACATTGATGGCCGGATACACCCGTTTTTCCACCAGAGCCCGGTCCAGGGCGAGTTCCATGTTGCCGGTGCCTTTGAATTCCTCAAAAATCACCTCATCCATCTTAGAGCCGGTATCGACCAGAGCCGTCGCCATAATAGTGAGACTGCCGCCGCCCTCGATATTCCTTGCCGCGCCGAAAAACCGTTTCGGTTTCTGCAGGGCATTGGCATCCACCCCGCCGGAAAGTATCTTTCCGCTGTGGGGCTGCACCGTGTTGTAGGCGCGGGCGAGACGGGTGATACTGTCGAGCAGGATCACCACGTCTTTTCCGTGCTCCACCTTGCGGCGGGCCATTTCAATCACGATTTCCGCGACCTGCACATGACGGTCCGGGGGCTCATCAAAAGTGGAACTGATGACCTGTGCCTTCGTGTTGCGCTGCATATCCGTCACCTCTTCGGGACGTTCGTCGATCAGCAGAATATACAATTCAACCTCCGGATGATTCGCAG